>JAZNZM010000118.1:0-9284 GCA_045594965.1 Oscillospiraceae bacterium
GGTTTGCAGACTCCTGAAAAATAAATCCTTGTTGTTTGGGTGAATGATGCGTTGATATATAAACCAAAACCGGGTGCTTTCCACTTCTGAGAGAAAGCACCCGGTTTTGTGACTTTTTCAGCCTTGCCCTTATCCGGACACCGGCTGAGAAAATCTGCTTCCTTCTCAAAATGTGAAGGCCATGCTGTTTCCGGCGTGACCCCGGTCGCACACCATAGGCACAAGACCCTTAGGTGAAAACGACTCGAAAGCGATCAATATATCATTGTGGAAAGTATACGCCCGGAAAAGTGGATTTGTCAAGTGCCATCTGCGGGCAGCTTTCTGTACACGGTGAAATACATGACGGCGAAGCAGCTTCCGCCCCCTATAAGGTCGCTTATAGGCTCTGCCCAGAAAACACCGTCGGCGCCCATAGACGGAATGAGGGGCAGCAGGAACACAAGGGGCGTTACTATAATGGCCTTTCTCAAAAGAGAGAAAAACACCGCCTGTCTGCTTTTGCCCAGTCCCACAAAGGTGCTCTGTCCCGCCAGCTGCAGGGCCATGAGGAAGAAGCCGCAGAAATATATGCGCATGGCGCGGGAGCTGACCGCCACAAGCTCCGGGTCGGAGTTGAATATCCGTGTCAGCGTTCCGGGTATGAGCATGACCATGAGCCAGACGGCAAGGGCATAAATTACTGCAGCCGAGGAAATGAAGCGTATGCCCTTTTTCACGCGGGAGTAGGCCCTCGCTCCGTAGTTATAGCCCAGCACCGGCTGAGCCCCCGCGGTGAGTCCGTGGGCGGCCATAAAGGTCATCTCGCGGACGGAGTTTATAACGGTCATTGCTCCCACATAGGTATCGCCGCCGTAAAGACGAAGCTGGGTGTTGCATGCGGTCTGGACAAGGGCATTGGTGATGCTCATCACAAAGCCGGTGACTCCGAGGGACAGTATTCTGCCCACGGTTCCTGCCCTCAGCACCAAATTTTTCGCCCGCAGATCCAAAACCGCCTTTTTGCTCAGCAGAAAGCCCATTGCCCATGCAGCCGAAACCGCCTGGGATATTACCGTGGCAAGAGCCGCTCCCGCTATGCCCCGGTCCAGAACAAAAATGAAAACAGGGTCAAGGACTATGTTTATCACAGCGCCTATTACCACGGTGAACATACCCACACCGGGGAAGCCCTGAGCATTTATGAAATAGTTCATACCCAGACTTATCATGACGAATACTGTTCCCCAGAGATAGATACGGGTATACTCCGCGGCATAGTGGTAGGTGTCGTCACTGGCGCCGAAGGCATAAAGTATGGGACGGGAGAATATCTGCAGCACCGCGGTGATTATTACAGCGAAAATAACAAGCAGACTCAGGCAGTTGCCCATCACCTTTTCCGCTTCATCCCTGTCTCCCCTGCCTCTGGCTATGGAGCAGAGAGGGCCGCCGCCTGTGCCGCAGAGGGAGGCGAAGGCAGTGACTATGCTGACAATGGGCATCGTGAGGCCAAGTCCCGTCAGGGCCAGAGAGCCCACCCCGGGGATGTGGCCAATATACATTCTGTCCACCACGGAGTAGAGGACATTCACAAGCTGCGCCAGCATCAGCGGCACAGCCATACGCATTATAACCCTCCACACCGGGCCTTTTGAAAAATCGTTTTTTGCTTTGCTCATTTCTGATCTTTCGCCTTCAGCTTTATGATCTGGTCACGCAGCTGCGCTGCGATCTCGAATTCCAGCAGCTTTGCCGCTTCCTTCATCTTCTTCTCAAGCCGCTCTATTTCGGCCTTTCTCTCCTTCTCCGTCATCTTCATTCCCCGCTTGTCTCTTGCGGAGGGAGGCGCGGAGATGTCCATAAGCTCACGGACGCTCTTTATGACGGTTTTGGGAGTAATGCCGTGGGCAAGGTTATACTCGCTCTGTTTTTTGCGTCTGCGCTCGGTTTCCGTGATGGCGGCGCGCATACTGCGTGTGACGGTGTCCGCATACATTATAACAAGTCCCTCGGCATTTCGGGCGGCACGGCCTATGGTCTGGATAAGGCTGGTCTCACTGCGCAGAAATCCCTCCTTGTCGGCATCCAGAATGGCCACAAGGCTTACTTCGGGCAGGTCGAGACCCTCTCTCAGCAGGTTTATGCCTATAAGCACATCGAATTCTCCCAGACGCAGGTCGCGAATGATCTCCATGCGCTGCATGGCATCAATATCGTGGTGCATATAGCGACAGCGTATGCCGGCATTGGTGAGATAGGTGGTGAGATCCTCCGCCATGCGCTTTGTGAGGGTGGTAACCAGCACTCGCTGGCTTCTTGCGGTGCGGGCGTGTATTTCCTCTATAAGGTCGTCTATCTGGTTTTCCGTTGGACGCACGCTTATCTCCGGGTCGGTAAGTCCTGTGGGACGGATTATCTGCTCGGCTACGGCCTCCGCCCTCTCCTTTTCGAAGTCTCCCGGGGTTGCGGAAACATAGCAGACCTGATTGAGCCGCTGCTGAAACTCGGGGAACTTCAAAGGTCGGTTGTCAGCGGCGGAGGGCAGGCGGAAGCCATAGTTAATAAGGCTCTCCTTTCTGGCCCTGTCGCCGTTATACATGGCTCTCACCTGAGGCAGAGTCACATGGCTTTCGTCTATGAACATGACAAAGTCCTTGGGGAAATAATCAAGGAGGGTCATTGGAGGAGAGCCGGGAGCTCTTCCGGAAATAATGCGGCTGTAATTTTCTATGCCTGAGCAGTAGCCCAGCTCCGTCATCATCTCAAGGTCGTAGTTGGTGCGCTCAAAAATACGCTGAGCCTCTATGAGCTTGCCCTGACTTTTGAAATACTCCACCCGTTCCTCGCATTCTCTCCGTATTTCCCGTGCGGCACGTTCCATCTTCTCGTGGGTGGTAACATAGTGGCTGGCAGGCCAGACGGGTATGGTCTGCAAATAGCGTATAGCCTTGCCGGTGACGGGGTTTATTTCGCTTATGCGCTCTATCTCGTCCCCGAAATATTCAACTCTCAGTGCGCTCTCCGCCCAATAGGCGGGCCAGAGCTCCACTGTATCCCCACGGACTCTGAACATATTGCGCTCGAAGGCTATGTCGTTGCGCTCATAGCGAATGTCTATGAGGCGGTGGAAAAGCTCCTCCATGGGCAATTCCGCTCCCACACGGAGGGTGACCATCATCTTTTCAAAATCCTCCGGCTCACCGAGACCGTAGATGCAGCTGACGGAGGCCACAACAATGACATCTCTCCGCTCCAGCAGTGAGGCGGTGGCGGCAAGGCGCAGGCGGTCTATTTCCTCGTTGATGGAAGCGTCCTTTTCTATGAAGGTGTCCGTACTGGCAATATATGCTTCGGGCTGGTAATAGTCGTAGTAGGATACGAAATACTCCACGGCATTGTCGGGGAAAAACTCCCGAAACTCGCTGCATAGCTGGGCTGCAAGGGTCTTGTTGTGGGCAAGCACCAGAGTGGGGCGCTGCACCCGCTCTATGACCTTTGCCATGGTATAGGTCTTGCCGGAGCCTGTTACGCCCAGAAGCACCTGCTCCCTAAGGCCCTTTTCAATGCCCTCAGAAAGAGCGGCTATTGCCTCCGGCTGGTCTCCGGAGGGACTGTATTCACTTTTCACCTTGAATTCAGGCATATTCTGCGCTCCTTGCTCAATGTCTTTGTACTTATTATAACTCCCCTGCCGCCCATTTCAAGAGCAAATAAAACTAACATTTTCTTAACGGCAGAAGCGCATTTCTTCACTTGCGGCAGGGTTGATTTTATCATAACCTGATATATACGGAACAAATAAAACTTTTTACCAAATATCGGAGGAAAAAATGACCTTTGCAATTATTCTGTTCGCACTTACCTACATCCTCATGCTCACCTTCCAGAAGTGGAGGCCGGTTATCGCCCTCGCCTCTGCCTTTATCTTTGTTGTAAGCGGTATGATGCCCTTCGGCAAGCTGATGGAGTACATAGACTTCAATGTTCTCCTGATGATCGCCGGCACCATGGGCACCGTGGCTCTGGTTATAGAGTCCAAAATGCCCTTCCTGCTCTCCGACATTATCGTTGAGAAGGTTCCCAATGTGAAGTGGGCCATTGTTATTCTCTCCCTCTTCTCAGGCATAGTTTCCGCCTTCATCGACAATGTGGCCACGGTTCTTATGATCGCACCTATCGCCATGGCCATGGCCAAGCGTCTGAAGCTGAACCCCGTGCCCATGATAATCTCCATTGCCGTCTCCTCCAATCTGCAGGGCGCCGCCACCCTGGTGGGCGACACCACCTCCATCCTGCTTGGCGGCTATGCGAACATGAGCTTCAACGACTTCTTTGTGTATCACGGCAAGCCCTCCATGTTCTTCGCCGTGGAGCTTGGCGCTGTTATCTCCGCCCTCATTCTTCTGGTTCCCTTCCGCAAGGAAACCGCTCCCGTCGAAGCCGGTCAGCGCACCGTGGTCGAGGACTATGTACCCACAATACTGCTTGTGGCAACCGTTGTGCTGCTCATCGCGGCCTCCCTCTTCCCCAATCGCCCCGCTCTCACAAACGGCATCATCTGCACCGTAATAATGCTCATCGGCGCGGTTTATAACGCCATCCGCAAGAAAAGTTTCAAGGGCTTTATCAGCCCCATAAAGGAGATCGACTACCAGACTGTGCTGCTTCTCTTCGGCCTTTTCATCGTGGTTGGCGGCATCACCGAGGAGGGCGTTGTGGACGCCGTTGCCCAGCTCTTCACAAAGCTTGGCGGAGGCAATCTCTTCCTTATCTACACCATCATTGTCTGGGCCAGCGTTATTATCTCCGCCTTCATTGACAATATCCCCTATGTGGCAACCATGCTGCCTGTGGCTCAGGGTATCGCAGCGGCTATGGGCGTTGACCCCACCCTTATTTACTTCGGTCTGCTCAGCGGCGCCACTCTGGGCGGCAACCTGACTCCCGTTGGAGCTTCTGCCAACATCACCGGTATAGGCATACTCCGCAAGGAGGGCTGCGAGGTGAAAAACAGCGACTTCATGCGTATAGGCATTCCCTTCACTCTGGCTGCCATCATCCCTGCCTACATCTACATCTGGATATTTTACGGAGCATAACGCCTCCTTCATGCTCGCCCCCCTGTTTCGCCATGAACCAGGGGGTTTTTTATGCCTGATTTGCAAGTCGCTTTCGGGCTGTACACGGTGTCCGGCCCCTACGGGTGGGTATTTGCAGCCTGTGCGGGAAACGTGCCCACTGCAGGGCGCGACGATCCGGGCGCGCCAAAATCCGCGTCCAAGGCTTGATCATTCCTCTTTCCCCTTTACAAAAAGGTATTGCGGGTTTAAGCTGTAATTAATACATCCTAAGGGGCGTGGGTTTTTTGAAAAGAACAGTTCGCAGCGGTATAGTCCTTCTTTTGATATTCGCTCTTTTGTGCGGCACAGTGGCTGCAAGCGGTGTTTTCAGCGATGTAAGCTCCGATGCCTATTACAGCGAGGCTGTCAGCTGGGCAGTGGAAAAAGGCGTAACCACCGGCACTTCTCCAACAAGGTTTTCACCCGGGGACAGCTGCACCCGTGCCCAGATTGTCACCTTCCTCTACAGAGCCATGGACGGCACTCTGCCCGAGGGCGGCAATCCCTTCAGCGATGTCCGCAGCGGAGACTATTTCTACGCGCCTGTACTGTGGGCGGTGGATGAAAACATCACTCAGGGCGTTTCCTCCGGCAGCTTCTCCCCCTCCTCCCCCTGCACCAGAGCACAGGCGGTCACCTTCCTCTGGCGCGCCGCAGGCTCTCCCAAAGCAGAAAGCAGCGCAGGCTTCTCCGATGTGGCCCCGGGACAGTTTTACACCGAAGCCGTCAGCTGGGCCGTTGAAGAGGGCATCACCGCAGGTACCTCTGCCACAAAATTCAGTCCCTCCGACAGCTGCACCCGTGCCCAGATAGTCACCTTTCTCTACCGCTTCTGCTGCGGTGTGAAGGCCGAGCCGGAGCCTGAGCCCGATGTGGACAGCAGCATCTGGAATAGCCGCTTTCCCATGCCAAGCAGATCCCAGATAGATGCCTACACTAACCCCAATTATCTCCGCTCTCCCTATATAGCAGGCTGGCTGGACACCGGAAATGAAACCCGTTTCACCCAGTATTCCATAGACTTCAAGGCCGACTATGCCCCCGAGGGCAGCTACTTCTGCCTTGCAAACCACAAGCTTGACTTAAGCCCCCTTGAGGCGAAGTACAGCAGCGTGCGCACGGAGTACGCCAGCGTTCACACTTACTCCGGCTTCCAGAACACCGTTACGGACAAGGGCAAAGTCTCCATACTGTCCTTCTGGGATATTTATGTCACGGACGTCTACGGACGGGAGAGTGTCATAAGACCCACACTGGTGTATCCCGAGCCTGACGGGGACGACGATTTCGGCGGCGAAGGCACCGGCGCCCACCGCATCGTGCCCTATGACTGGCAGGAGGGCCGCTGGTACAGGATGCTGCTCCAGTGCGGCAAGTCCCCCACCACGGGCAATACCACCGTTGAGCAGTGGGTCTGCGAGCTGGATACGGGAGAATGGACCAAACTCTGTGTTTATGATCTGGGCTTTGCAGGCAGCTGCTTTAAGGGAGATGTGGCCTTCTTCCTTGAAAACTACGTCCCCTCTCTTGCCGGTGAGGTTCGCAGCATGGAGCTGCGAAATCCCCGAATATGCCTTGCCTCCAACGGCACATGGGTGAATCTGAGCTCCGCCTATATGAGCTCTCAGGGCGGCAAGCCCAAGTATGAAGGCAGCTACGCCTTCGGCGCCGAGGGGGATCGTTTCTGGGCAATCACCAGCGGTGTGGGCGGCGACTGGTACAATAACGGCAAAGGCCGCGCCGCCGGCTGGGAAAGCATCAGCAACACCGCATCAGGCTCTCCCTATTGATATTGAAAACTATCCCCGCGCCACAGAGCGCCCTCAAAAAAAGTCTCAGCCCCGGTCAACGGAATGGGCTGAGACTTTTTTGAGTAATTTGCTTGTTTTTCACGGTTTTTGCGGCATTTTCCACAAAAGCACTTGCAATATATTTGATATAATGCTAAAATTTAAGATTGTGATTGAATATACTAAACTTATGATAAGAAAGGTCTGAGACCATTGCAAAATCTTAGAAATGTAGCGATTATTGCCCATGTTGACCACGGCAAGACCACTCTTGTTGACGAGATGCTCAAGCAGGGCGGCGTTTACCGCGAGAATCAGGAGGTTGTTGACCGTGTTATGGACTCCGGCGATCTGGAGCGGGAGCGCGGCATTACCATCATGGCAAAAAACACCGCCGTCACCTACCGTGACGCAAAGATAAACATTGTTGACACCCCGGGACATGCCGACTTCGGCGGCGAGGTTGAGCGTATACTGAAGATGGTAAACGGCGTTATCCTCCTTGTGGACGCCGCGGAGGGCCCCATGCCCCAGACCCGTTTCGTCCTCAGCCGCGCCCTTGAGCTTGGCCACCGCGTCATCGTTGTTGTCAACAAGATCGACCGCCCCGATGCCCGTATTCACGAGGTCATAGATGAGGTGCTGGAGCTTCTCATGGACCTGAACGCCACCGACGAGCAGCTGGATTCCCCCATGCTCTTCTGCTCCGGCCGTCAGGGTACCGCCAGCTACTCCCCCGATGCTGTGGGCGCGGATCTGCAGCCCCTTTTCGACACCATCATGGAATACATTCCCGCTCCCGAGATGGACACCGAAAAGCCCTTCCAGATGCTGGTTTCCTCCATCGACTACAACGAGTATGTGGGCCGCATAGCTATCGGACGCATTGAGCGCGGTGTAATAAAGCAGAACGAGGAGATCGAGGTCTGCAACTATCACGAGTCCGATGAGCCTCCCATGAAGGCCAAGGCCGTGAGCCTCTATGAGTTTGACGGACTTGCCCGTGTGCCCGTCACCGAGGCCAAAGCAGGCAGCATAATTGCCATGAGCGGCATAGGTGAGATAAGCATAGGCGACACCATCTGCGCCCGTGGCTTCGGCGAGGCTCTGCCCTTCGTGCAGATCTCCGCTCCCACCGTGGAAATGACCTTCTCCGTCAACGACAGCCCCTTCGCAGGCCGCGAGGGCAAGTTTGTCACCTCCCGTCAGATCCGTGAGCGTCTCTACCGTGAGACCCTCAAGGACGTCTCCCTCCGGGTCAGCGATATGGAGGGCTCCACCGATTCCTTCAATGTTGCAGGCCGCGGCGAGATGAGCCTTTCCATCCTTATCGAGACCATGCGCCGGGAGGGCTACGAGCTTCAGGTTTCTCCCCCCCGTGTGCTCTATCAGGAGATAGACGGTGTAAAGTGCGAGCCTATAGAGCGCGTTGTCGTGGATGTTCCCCAGGAATTTGTGGGCTCCGTCATTGAAAAGCTTGGCGCGCGCAAGGGCGAGATGCTGGAAATGACCCCCGTGGGCAACCGCATGAAGGTTGAGTTCCTTGTCCCCTCCCGCGGACTTTTCGGCTACCGCAACGAATTCCTCACCGCCACCAAGGGCGAGGGCATCATGGCCAGCGTCTTTGAGCGCTACGAGCCCTTCAAAGGCGATATTGCCCGCCGCAACAGCGGCTCCCTCGTCGCCCACGAAACCGGCGAAAGCTCCGCATACGGTCTTTTCAACAGTCAGGACCGCGGCGCTCTGTTCATCGGTGCCGGAGTCCCCGTCTATGGCGGAATGGTCATAGGAGAATGCCCCAAGGCCGAGGATATCACAGTAAACGTCTGCCGCAAGAAGCAGCTGACCAATATGCGCGCTTCCGGAAGCGACGAGGCTCTGCGCCTTGTTCCTCCCCGCCAGATGAGCCTTGAGCAGTGCCTTGAGTTCCTCGCCGACGATGAGCTCCTTGAGGTCACTCCCAAAAGCCTGCGCCTGCGCAAGAGCATACTGGACCACGGTCTGCGCATGAAGAGCGTACACGGCGGCAAAAACCGCTGCTGAAGCTGAATATATCAATATAGCAAAAATCCTCCGCTTTGGGCGGAGGATTTTGCTTCAGGGTGTCAAAAAAGTGGCTGGCCCCCTCTGGCGTGGGGGCTGTCTGCGCGAGCAGACTGGGGGAGAGATAATAAAAAGTTGCGAGTTTACAATAAATTTATGTAAAATTCAACCTTTTTCTCTCCCTCCGCCTCGCATGCGCTCGGCACCTCCCTCGTCAGAGGGAGGCGTGTTACCGGTTCTTTGACAGACTGAAGCCTTAGATTGTCAATGGACAATCTAAGGCTTGTTTCTTATTTGCAGGAACAGCTCTTGCTGCCGCACTCCTTTGAGTGAGGGCAGCAAATGCACT
>JAZNZM010000119.1:0-5210 GCA_045594965.1 Oscillospiraceae bacterium
TACTTCGACAACTACACCAACGACTGATAATCGCTTGAAAATCCACGACGAAATCTCGCCGTGGATTTTTATATATTAAGTATAAAAACTATAATGCGCATGGCGGAAGGAGCGAACTATGAAGACCCAAAAGGAAAGAAAGAGGCAGTTTCAACGTTTTATTATCTCTTTAATAGTTCTTGGCCTTTGCGGTCTTTTTTGGGTATTCAGGATAATTGACATACTTCCTGAAGCCTTGGTGTCTGGGGCCGCTTTTATTTCACTTGCCGTGGATGTTATTTGTGTGGTCGTGTGTATAAGATGCATTTCAGATATGACAAAGGCGGACGCCGGTGACGATGCTGAGGAAATGCCGCATCTTGGACTGGCGGAGCTTGAAGAGAAAAATTTATCCACCCCCACAGTAATGAAGCTTGAAGCCTTAAAGCATCTGCTTGAAAGCTGCGATATAATAGATTTTCTTGTTTCAACTGAAAAGGGCCTTGTCAGACTTGGAGCAACAGCGGAGACTATGCCCGGCAAATCGGAGTTTTTTAACAAGAAATATTATGTGGGTGACAAAGTCTACAATGATATTGAAGCCATGAGTGTAGCATTTGAGGAACTGTTCCCGGATGGAGAAGCGGAGGTTCTTCTTATTGACGGGCTGGACGTAAAACATTGGAATATTCCCCGTTAATTATCATGTGATGCCGACTTTTTGCTGAACAAAGTGAAATTTACGAATGTAGGGGCGGACCGATGTGTCCGCCCGTTTTTTGTTATATAGCTATAAACGCGCCGTCAAAATTAGTCCAAAGCCCCATAGAGCACATTGAAAAATGAGTTTTATCTGCTATAATAAAACTCATTCCAAGATAAATAACGGGAGCAATTATAATGAAAACTCAAATCTGCGCAGAAAAGCTGAAAAAGGAAATAGCAAAAATATTTGTGGGCAAGACCCAACAGGTGGAGCTTATTATCATGAGCGTTTTCGCCGGGGGCCACGTGCTTCTGGATGACCTGCCCGGAAGCGGAAAAACCACCCTTATCAAGACCATGAGCCGTGCGCTGGGCTGCGACTTCAAGCGTATACAGTTCACCCCTGACCTTCTCCCCTCGGATATCATCGGTATGACTATATATGACCGCGCCGACGGCTCTTTCAAACAGGTGAAAGGTCCCGTTTTCACCAACATCCTGCTGGCCGACGAGATAAACCGCGCCATTCCCAGAACTCAGGCCGCATTGCTGGAGGCCATGGAGGAGCAGCAGGTTACTATAGATAACGATACCTTCGTTCTTCCCGAACCATTCTTTGTGATGGCAACGGAAAACCCCGTGGAGCGTGAGAGCACCTTCCAGCTTCCCGCTGCCCAGATGGACCGCTTCTTCGTCCGCCTTACCCTCGGTTTCCCCGACAGGGAAGAGGAGGCAAAAATGCTGACGGAGCTTGGCGATACCATTGACTTTTCCGTGGTGGAGACTGTCTCCTCCCCTGATGAGCTTATGGAGATACGACGTGAGATCCAGAGCGTTTATGTCAGCGACAATATAAAGGAATACATAGTGGAGCTTGTCCACCGCTCACGTGAGCATAAGCTGCTTAAGTCCGGCGCATCACCCCGTGCATCCCGCTGCCTCTATCAGGGCGGCAAGAGCTATGCCGCCATTCAGGGTCGGGACTATGTGACCCCGGAGGACATAGCCGCCATTTTTCTGCCCATAATGGGCCATCGCGTTATACTGAGCAATGAGGCCCGATACACAAAGAAGACTGAGGCGGACATTCTCGCCTCCATACTTGAGGAGACCCCTGTGCCTCCCGGAAAGGCAAAGATGTTCGATGAAAGCACCGGGAAGTAATTTCGTATCCTTCTTTGGTCTGAGCTTTCTCCTGCTGCTCATTCTCGTTGCAGCCTATTTTGATATTAAGACGCTGGAGGGCTTTCTCATACTGGTGCTCATAGTCTGTTTCATAGCCTTTCTCTGGGGTAGACTCTCCCTGAGGAAAATTGAGCTTCAGATTGAGGAAGAGGACTGCTGCGGATTCCCGGGACAGAGTCTGGAGGCTCAGTGCCGTATGAAAAACGGGAAGATGCTGCCTCTTATCTGGCTGGATCTCAGTTTTCCCATTGGCAGAAAAACCTGCCTTGATCCGGAGGAAAACGCTGAGGACGAGGAAAGCCATGCCATAGCAAAGGATGGGCGCTATCTCCGCTCCACATTTCTCTGGGTGATGCCCCACCAGCGCATAAGCTGGAAGCAGAAGGCTGTGGCAGTACACAGGGGCGTGTGCCGGGTGGAGGAAGTTAAGCTTCATTCGGGAGACGGCTTCGGTCTGAGCACCCAGTCGGGAAAGATTGCCCTTCAAAGCCCGCTGCGCTTTGTGGTCTATCCCAAGGTAGTGAGTGTGGATGTTTCCCTTATTCTCAATAATATGAGTGAGATGGAAAGCGCAAAAAACGGGTTTTACACCGACCGAACCCTTCTTGAAAACACCCGGGACTACCGGGAGGGAGACAGCTTCAAAAATATCAACTGGCGCCTTCTTGCCCGTAAAGACGAGCTGCAGGTAAATGTTTATGAAAAGCTCACCATGCGCCGGGTTTGCTTTATGCCGGATCTCTTTTCTTTTACCCATTTGGAAGAAGTGGGGGACGGCAATGAGCGCCATGAGGAGAGAGTCGTGGAAACAGAAAGCATGGAGCAAATGTTTTCTCTCATGGCCTCCCTCATTGTAAAGCTCCACGAAAGGGGAGTGCTCTGCTCTCTGGTTATCCCTGCATGTGAAGGGCGTGCCGAGCGCATCGTTATCCCCGAAACCGCAGAAACCCAGGTTATGGAGCTTCTGGGAGCTTTGGCGGAGGTTGAATATGAGGCGGAAACTATGCGTCTGCCTATGGAGACCATTACAATGGAACGACACAAGCTGGGCCAGCTCTATGTGCTCTCCAAAAACCTCGGGCGCAGCTGTCTCGGTTCCGGACTTGCCGGTGTGGATGAGCTTGGGGCAATAAGCATATTGCAGGAAAGTCCCGCTCATGGGGAGAGCGGGGACAGAAGCTATTTTTCAGAAACGGATTTTCTAAGCCAATGAAAAGAATTACTGAATATCTCAGCGGAAGCACTGCCGTGCTTTTTCAGGTGGCTCTGACAGGCTGGATGTTCGCTCTGTCTGAAATAAACTTTGATTTTGTTTATATGGAGCTGAACTACTTCCTCCTGTCTGCTGTACTGCTGGGAGCTTACTGCATAAATACAATTGTGATGCGGCGTGGAATCGGTGTACCTCTGTTTGTTTCGCTGCAGATACTGCTGGTGGCGGCTGGTGTTTTCGCATTTGTGAAAAGCGCGGTCATAGAGCCATATGAGCTGAGAACGCTTATTATCAACTGCATCATTTACTGTCTTGGCTTCGCGGTGGCTGCATTTCTCTCGTGGATGCCCACAAACCAGAGCGGCATTCTCCTGCGTTTTGATGCCCTCGCTGTCATGATAATAATAATGATGGCTTTGGACCACATCATCGGTATGCCGGGAGCAAGGGGCAGTATAGCCATGTGCGGAGTCTGCATTCTGCTTTGCCTCCTTTCCGCTGTGTCCATCAAATCCGGTGCACTTCTTGGCAGGGGCGGAGCTGTGGAGGGCAATCCGGCCCTTGGCAGAATAATGCTTGTTGTTGTGGCTGTGCTTATGGGAGCAATGGCTATTCTTGTTGTTGTTTTTGCCGCCGGGGAAGTTAAGAGCATCTCAGAATTTCTCCTGAATATCGTCACGGCCTGCGTAGGGGCGGTGAAAGCCGCGTTGCTCTGGCTTTATTCCCTTCTGGAACGCCTTGTGCTGTGGCTCACTCAGTTCATGAAGGATACTCCCATGGAGAGTGTCGGTATGCCTGCTGCCGGCGGAGCGGCTCCGGAGCTCATGGAAGAGGTGGATGTAAGCCTGCCCCGTTGGCTATGGGCTGTTCCTGTTGCCATTGCTGTGGCTGCGTTGGCCTTTTTCGTTTTCCGACTGAGAAAATACAAAGCCGTGAAGCTTACGGTTCGCAGCCATGTGGTAACAAAAGTGCATCGGGAAAGCGGACTTATGGAAGCTTTGAGAGAACTGTGGAAAAAGCTGAAGACGGAGCTTGCTTTCCGGTTCAACTGCGTTCGCTACCGCCGCAGCAGCGCAGGGCTTTTGGTCTGGTGTGAAAAAAAGTGCCCCAGAGAGCTTTCCCGCCGCAGCGGTGAAAGTGGAGAGAGCTTCCTTCTGCGCCTTGGCGAAGGTCTCGGAGGCGAAGAAGAACGCAGCCTTGCCGCCCTGGCTTTGCTGGTGCAGCGCAGCTTCTATTCCCCCAAGCCCCAGACCGTTCCCAAAGAGCTGTATAAAAGCATCAAGAAAATACGATTTAAAACCGCAAAACCCGTTTCCTGACCGGAAACGGGTTTTGGAGCTTTCAGCTTTTCAATTTTTTAAGCTTTATGCCTCAAAAAGTCCTTCCAGCTCGTCCACGAGGCTTCCGAAATACTCAAGAGCATCGTTTACAGGCTTGGGAGAGGACATATCCACACCGGCGATCTTCAGCAGGCTTATGGGATCTGCGCTGCCGCCGGAGGAGAGGAAACGCTTATAGTCGGCAATGGCGCTCTCGCCCTCGTTGATTATGCGCTTTGCAATGGCAACAGCGGCGGAGAAGCCGGTTGCATACTGGAACACATAATAGTTATAGAAGAAGTGGGGGATTCTTGCCCACTCAAGAGCGATGCCGTCATCGGAGATCATATCGGGGCCGAAGTAGAGCTTGTTGAGCTTGTGATACTCGCGGCAGAGCACATCTGCGGTGAGGGCAACGCCGGATTCGCTGAGTCTGCCCATAATAAGCTCAAATTCCGCGAACATGGTCTGGCGGTAGATGGTGCCCTTGAACTCATCGAGGAAGTGATTGATGAGGTAGGCACGGGTATTTTTATCCCCGGTCTTGCTGAGGAGATGGTGCATGAGGAGAACCTCGTTGCAGGTGGAGGCAACCTCGGCAACAAAGATAACATAGCTGCTGGTGCACACAGGCTGGTTTTTGGTGCTGAGATAGCTGTGGAGGGCGTGGCCCATTTCGTGTGCCAGCGTGAACATGGTGGCAAGGTTGTCCTTGTAGTTCATAAGGACGTATGGGTGGGGGCGTCCGCCGCCGGTGGAGTAGGCTCCGGTGCGCTTGCCAACGTTTTCGTAAACGTCAATCCAACGGT
>JAZNZM010000120.1:0-2864 GCA_045594965.1 Oscillospiraceae bacterium
GATTGTGAAGACAGTTAAAGGCTGTCATCATAGCCAAACAAACAACAGACCACGGCTGATTACTCGTAATCTACCGTGGTCTGCTTATATTTTCCGCGTCCAATTCTTGTTAAAGAAATCAAGCTGTGACCTGATTGACGGTTGCAGCTTTTTCTACATAGCGCGAAGTCATACAGGCAGTATCAAGACTGACCTTATCGCGGTCTCCTCGCCTTACCTAGGCATCCAGATTTCCTAGATGCAGGTTCAGGTCAGTATAGATGCGATAATTCGTAACGCCGTTTTTCCTGAAGCCGCTCAACCTTTCTCCTCATAAATCCTTTGTATGCTTATTCGCCTATATACATCATCGCCGGCTATTCCGTGGCCACCACGGCGAACGTGGTTTTCAATACGGGCTATGGACTCCTCAGCTGTGTCGAGACCAATATAATAGAGGCGGATGTAATAGCCAAGTTCCTTGGCGCATGCCGCGGTTACCCCAGTATTGTTCCCGGCAAGGGTGGATTCGTGTGTGAAGCAAAGGCTTCTGGAAAGGCAATTCTCTATTTTCTCAAGAGCTAGCTTTCCACCCTGAATTCCAGACAGATTGCCCTGCGCAGAAATTTTAGCAACATCTATTATTGGGCCCAAATTCGTAGTTTGAGTTTTCAGAACGCCGGCAAAGCTGCTTTTACCGGTTCCGTTCACACCGCCTATTATGGTGTAGTATTTCATTCTGACCCTCCAAACATTGTCTGATGTTAATATTGTAAACTAATAATCCGGCGTTTGCAGCAGTCCAAAAGTACACATCTGCCCTAAAAAAGTTTTTTGCTGTATTGGGCAAGTCACCAAGCGGTTTGCAGCATGAACAACTCCGCTTCAATTCAAGATAAGTTTAACTTGCCGCAACACCTCCTATATTTTCCCTCTGCCGCAGGAGCATAGTCCTGCAATATTTAAAGTATTAAGAAATATAAATACCTTCATAAATGCAAAATAACACTCCTGCCAAAATCCACCTCGACTTACAACCGCATAAAAAAATTCCTCCTGCGGATACTACTTGTGTCAAAACAAAGTAAGGCAGGAGGAATTTATATATGAAGGCAACAGGCATCGTAAGACGCATAGATGACCTTGGCCGCGTGGTCATCCCCAAGGAGATCCGCCGCACTATGCGCATCCGCGAGGGTGACCCCCTTGAGATATACACCGAACGGGACGGCGAGGTTATCTTCAAGAAATACTCACCTATGGGTGAGTTAAGCGAGTTTGCAGGGCAGATATGCGACAGTCTTTTCAAGACCGTTGGGGCTATGGCTCTCATCTGCGACCGGGACGGTATTATTGCCGCGGCCGGCAGCGCCAGAAAGGAGCTTCTGGACAAGGCCATCAGCCGTCAGCTTGAGGAAATAATGGAAAAGCGCGGACTTTTCCGTGCGGAGGTCCGTGTCTCCCAGCCCGTATGCGAGGGCATAAGCGAGCACTGCATCTCCGTAGCCGCTCCCATACTCTCCGCCGGGGATGTGCTTGGCTGCGTTGTATTCGCCGCCTCCAAGGATGCCTCTCCCCACGGTGAGACAGAGCTTAAGCTGGCACAGGCCGTGGCAAGCTTTCTGGGCAAACAGATGGAAGAATAAAAAAATCCTCCGAAATTCTCAGAGTTCTCAGAATTTCGGGGGATTTTTATATGTTATTCACCTACAGCCTTATTGGTCAGCATGGTTTTAATAAGCTTCGGCATGCTTACCTTTCCCATGGCCGTGGGCCTTTCTCCAAGGCGCAGAACCTTTTTTCCGCTGCTTCGGGCATCTTCCCATAGACTGAGTCCTTCGGCATTGGGCTCTCCGGAGGCTGCGAAGGCGCAAAGGCGCACAACCATTTCCTCTGCAAGCATTCTGTCTTTATCCGTCATGGGTCTCCAGCAGTTATCCAGAGTGCCGAACCAGTACCAGAGGTCCGAGGAATGCCAGGCGCCGCAGTCATCTCCCGGGAGCCGGCGGTCAAAGAACCATGTGAATGAAGGCTTTTCCCTGCCTGCGCACCATTTGCGGCTCATGGAGAAGATGAGAGGTGGCATCACATCTTCGCTTGTGGAGCCTGCCATATAGGAAATATCGTGGATTTCGGCATTTTCTGCAACAAGCTCCCCGTCAATGCAGGGAGAGGCTGCCATGCCGCCGCCTTTATATTCCTTTTTGGTTTTCTGCCATGCTTCAAAGAGCTTTTCAACACTCAGAGTACGGAATTCCGCAAGATCACTGCAGCCGGCACAGTCCATAACAGCCTTCCAGAAGCCAAAGCGTTTTTCGGCGGGAGGGGACTTCATCATGGAGCTGACACCGCCGCCGCTTGACATGACGGCCTTGGAAAACTTGCCGCTGCTGAGGGGGCTCAGGCAGTGCTGCTGTACGCTCATGGCTCCGGCGCTCTGGCCCATGATGGTAATGTTGTCCTTATCTCCACCGAAGGCAGAGATGTTCCCGCGCACCCAGTCAAGGGCACAAAGCTGGTCGTAAAGGCCGTAATTTCCGCACTTTCCCGCTTCTTCCCTGAGCTCCGGCAGACAGGCGAAGCCCAGAGGACCGAGACGGTAGTTGACGGTGACGCCGACAATACCCCTTGTGGGCCACACCGGCTCGTCAAAATGCTTTTCGTGTCCGCAGCCTCCTGTGTAGCCGCCGCCGTGGGTGTAGAAGATAACAGGAAGCTTATCTCCTTCACGGGCTGTTTCGGGCACAAAGATGTTCAGGAAAAGACAGTCCTCAGAGTATGTGTAGCTCTCACCACGGCGAAACTCATTATAGTAAAAGGCCTTTTCAGGCATCTTTTCCTCGTCGTAGAAAGACCTGGGCTGCCAAGTCGGAGGCCAAGCGGTC
>JAZNZM010000121.1:0-3189 GCA_045594965.1 Oscillospiraceae bacterium
TATATATCGGTACCCCCCTTGCCTCCCCTGAAAGGGGAGGTGGCTCGCCGCGAGGCGAGACGGAGAGGTTCTCCAAGGTATTGCTCAGCAGTACGCACAACCTCTCAGTCAGCTTCGCTGACAACTCTCGGCGGCGCGCCCTACGAAAAGGAGAGCCTTAGTAAGGCATACATTTTCACCTCAGGAGTCAACATCATGCCTAAAACCAAGAAACATCTTCCATACTCCGCCATAATAGCCATACTCTGTGCGGCTTTGGCTGCAGCAATTGTGGGCAGTGTGGTGCTGGGACGCTACCCCATTGGCTTCAGGGAGCTATGCGGCATAGTCTTAAGCCGTGTTTTCCCGGTGGAGAGCTTCTGGACCCCCACTCAGGAGGCACTGCTTCTGAGCCACCGTCTGCCCAGAATTGCTCTGGCATGCCTCGTGGGCTGTGCCCTCAGCGCTGCAGGTGTAAGCTATCAGGGCACCTTCCAGAATCCCATGGCTGCTCCGGATATACTGGGAGCCTCCGCAGGAGCCTCCTTCGGCGCGGCTCTGGCCATTGTCCTGGATCTGGGCACTGTATGGATAACGGTTTTTGCCTTTGTCTCCAGCCTTGTCTGCGTTGGCCTTGTAATCTTTGTAGGCGGCAGAGCCAAGGGTAAGAGGGTAATCGGGCTGATTCTTGCGGGCATTATGATAGGCTCTCTCTTCTCCTCCGGCACCAGCTTCATAAAGCTTGTGGCAGACCCCTCGGACCAGCTCCCGGCTATCACCTATTGGCTTATGGGTTCTCTCAATGGAGCAAGCGGGGGAGATGTTCTATTTGCTCTAATACCCATGCTCGTGGGTCTTGTGCCCCTTTTTGCCCTGCGCTGGAGGATTAATATTCTCACCTTGGGGGATGAGGAGGCCCGAACCATGGGCGTGAATGCGCCCAGACTGAGAGTGCTTGTGATTCTCTGCGCCACTCTCGTCACCGCAGCTGCCGTTTCCGTCAGCGGTGTCATCGGCTGGGTGGGTCTGGTGATACCCCATCTTGCACGCCGTCTCGTTGGCAATAACTACCGCCATCTTATGCCGGCCAGCATGCTTTTCGGAGCGCTGTTCCTGCTTCTGGTGGACGACATTGCACGAAACGCAATGGTGACGGAGATACCCATCGGCATACTCACAAGCTTTATCGGTGCGCCTTTCTTTATCTATCTTATTACAAGGGAGGGTGAGAGAATATGAGCCTTGAAGTTTGCGGGCTTTCCTTTTCCTATGGCGAGCATGATGTGCTCAAGAGCATCAGTTTCTCCGCCCAATACGGCGAGCTTTTAAGTGTCCTTGGCCCAAACGGTGTGGGCAAAAGCACCCTTTTCCGCTGTATTCTCGGTCTCCTGAAGCCTCAGAGCGGTGAGTGCCTTATAGATGGCAAGTCCACCGCAGGCCTCAGCGCCAAGGAGCTTGCCGCCCACATAGCCTATATTCCGCAGTCCCATTATCCAACCTTCAACTTCAGCGTTATGGACATGGTGCTCATGGGCACCACCGCGCAGGTGAATGCTCTCTCCGTCCCCGGAAAGCGCCAGATGGCTCTGGCACAGGAGGCTCTGGATAAGCTGGGCATAAGCCGGCTTGCCAACAGGGGCTACACCAACATCTCGGGCGGCGAAAGGCAGCTGGTTCTCATAGCCCGGGCCATTGCACAGCAGGCAAAAATACTCATCATGGACGAGCCCAGCGCCAATCTGGACTACGGCAACCGCACACGGGTGATGCGAACCGTCCGCAGTCTGGCTGCCCAGGGCTACGCTATTATCCAGTCCACCCACGACCCGGATCAGGCATTTCTCTACTCTGACAAGGTTCTGGCCATCCATGGCGGTCAGGTTCTTGCCCACGGCAGCCCCAAAGACACCATCACAGGAGAGCTTATTTCAAAGCTCTACGGGGTGGATGTGGAGGTCTGCTCCCTGAAGGACGATGCCGTGAGAGTGTGTGTACCCGGCGGCAATTGATATTTGCCCCGTAGGAAACGTCCGGGAGGCCGTAAAAAGCCTTCCCCCGGGGGAAGGTGCCCCGACAAAGGAGGGGCGGATGAGGGAATATGACCGATGCCGGGCTTGTCCCTCATCAGTCTCGCTGCGCTCGACAGCTTCCCCCAAGGGAAGCCTTGAATTGAATCGTTGCGCGACAATAAAATATCGGAACGGTTAAGACCGACCCCTGCGAAGAAAGGAGTTATTTATGAAAAAATCTGTATCGTTGTTTCTCGTTCTCGCCATGGCGCTGAGCCTTTTCGCAGGCTGCGGCAGCGCTCCTGCAGCGGAGCCTCAGGCCGAGACCCATATATTCACCGATGATTGCGGCAGAGAGGTGGAAGTACCTGCCGAAATAAGCCGCATCGTACCCACCGGACCTCTCAGCCAGATGGTGCTTTTCTCTCTGGCTCCCGATATGCTTGTTGGCCTCGCCAGCAAGATGGGAAGCTCCACCGAGGGCATAATTCCCGAGGAGTACCGTTCTCTGCCCTATTTCGGACAGCTTTACGGCAGCTCCGACCTGAATGTTGAATCTCTGGCTCTTGCAGCCCCCCAGGTGATAATCGACATCGGAGAGGTGAAAGGCTCCACCAAGGAGGATATCGAGGCTCTCCAGAGCCAGCTTGGTATTCCCTGTGTGTTCATTGAGTCCACTCTGGAGACACTTCCTGCGACTTATGAGAAGCTTGGCAGGCTCCTTGGCCTTGAGACCGAGGCTCAGGCTCTGGGCAGCTTCTGCGCCAAGGTGTATGAGCGCAGCCTCTCTGTCATGGAGCAGGTGGGCGACAACAAGGTGCAGGCCATCTATATCCCTGCCTACGAGGGTCTCAGCGTTCTTGCGAAGGGCAGCTATCATGCCGAGCTTATTGATATGCTCTGCGAAAATGCCGCTGTCTGCGAGGAAATAATCAGCAAGGGCACAGGCAATCCCGTGGATATGGAACAGATAGCTCTCTGGAATCCTGAGTGCATCATTTTCGGCACTCCGGAAAGCTACGCCACCCTTGAGACCGACCCCGCGTGGCAGGAGCTGCAGGCTGTCACAGAGGGCAGAGTGCTGCTCGTGCCCGATGCTCCCCTGAACTGGATGGGCTCTCCTCCGGGAGCGCAGCGTATCCTGGGCCTTATCTGGCTCACCGCTGTCCTCTATCCCGACTGCTGCGACTATGACATAAAA
>JAZNZM010000122.1:0-9055 GCA_045594965.1 Oscillospiraceae bacterium
CAGAACGACATGGCTACGATCCGACTTGAAAACGGTCATTACATCGGTGGTGAACAATCCGGACATATTATATTCTCCAAATATGCCACCACAGGTGACGGTATGCTCACCGCCATCAAGCTTATGCAAGTTGTTCTTGACAAGAAAACCAGTCTTTCCGAGCTGGTTAAAGATGTAACCGTTTATCCTCAGGTTTTGAAGAATGTCCGTGTCCCTGATAAAGACGCCGTTCTGAATCATCCTGATGTACAGGCTAAGGTAGCTCAAATTACTGGGGAACTGGAGGGCAACGGCCGCGTACTTCTTAGAAAAAGTGGAACCGAGCCGGTGCTGCGGGTAATGGCAGAGGCTCCCACCTATGAGATATGCGAGGAAAAGGTTAACTCCATAATAGATGTTATGAACGGCATCAAGCTTTGAAAGGGGCGGGGAATATGACCATCAGCTATCTGCTGGATACCGAAAAAACAATTGCAAAAGGTCTGTTTTCTGGAAAAACTTATCCATGGGAAGTTTTGGAGGATATTTAAGGTTTTATTATTTGTCTTGGAAAAAGCCTCCCTGAGGAAGAATTTGACCATCCTGAGGAAGATGTATGGATAGCAAAGGACGCAAATGTATATCCTTCTGCGTACATAAAAGGTCCCTGCATAATAGACAAGGGTGCTGAAGTGCGGCACTGTGCCTTTATCAGAGGCAATGTCATTGTAGGGAAGAATGCCGTTGTTGGCAACTCAACAGAGCTTAAAAATGTTGTTCTTTTTGATGGTGTTCAGGTACCGCATTATAATTATGTTGGAGATTCTGTTCTCGGGTATAAAGCCCATATGGGAGCCGGAAGCATTACATCCAATGTAAAGGGAGACAAGAAGCCTGTTGTTATAAAGAGCGGCAGCAATATGATTGAAACCGGACGGAAAAAAGTTGGTGCTTTCCTCGGAGACTATGCAGAGATTGGTTGTGGCAGTGTTTTGAATCCCGGTACCGTAATTGGTCGAAACACTCAGGTCTATCCGCTGTGCTCAGTCAGAGGGGTAGTACCTGAAAACTCCATTTATAAAAACAATCAGAATATTGTTAGCAAGCATTAAATTTACAGGGCTGCCGCTGATATGGCGACAGCCCTGTAAATTTAATTATTTAAGTTTTCGGTAATTATCACAGGGAGCCAGAGAATCCGGAGGATAGAACTCATCTGTAGGGAAGTCTACACGGCTGAACAGCGTACATGGATCATCATCACTTGAGCAAACGCAGTCCTTATTGGGAACAAAGTAATCATAGTTATCGAGTGTAAGCTGAGTGTCGCGTTCCAGTCTTATCATAGAAAACTGCCCCAGGGTTACATATACTTTTTTTCCAGAGTCCCCGATTACTATATCTTCACCAATAGCTTCCCTGATGTAATCGGGAATACTTCTCAGTTCTGCCTCGCAATTATCATAAGAGGCATCAACAATTCTCATGTTGAGAGCGATGGGATCAACCGCCTCAACCACTGCAACCGGCTTGCCGCTGTACCTGCCTGAAGAGTTCCAGCCCATGGAAGTAAAAGTTTTTACACTTCCTTCGCTTCCGAACAGTATGACCCGCTTGTCAAAAACGGCAAGACCGGATACTCTTGTGCCTCCCGGAAACGCCTCTCCGATGACCTTATAGAAATAGCTCACATCAACAGTGTAGTATCCGCGATTGAAATTTATCTCCTCTACATTAACATCGGCATATATAAGTTCCGCAGAAATAGGGCGAATGCTGAATGCATTTTCTATCACATTCTGAGAGCTAAGAAAAGGATAAACTCTCAAATCCTCAATGCAATCCTTATCCTTACAGGCATCACTTATCTTCATAGTATGTATATTTACTTTTTGGCAGCGGCAAAACTCGTTGTTTTCCACCGGCCCGGGCAAAACCATGTCTGCCATAGATATACCTCCTTAGGATATTTGAACCCGTGTTCAGTATAGTCTATGCAAAAAATTCTCTGTGTGTCAAAAAAAATCTGTACTGCGTGAGATAAATGTAGTATAATATTTTAATAATATGTTGTGAGGTGCTTGCCATGGGTGAAAGACTGGGCTTTATTAACGATAAACTTGATATTAAGCTGCTCATTCTCTTTGTCCTCAGACGTCTTCCTTCAGAAATTGACATGGAAAAGCTGGCTGACCTCGTTCTTATTGATGGCGGTGTAGGCTATTTCGATTATAAAGAATGTCTAGCCGAACTGATGACCACTTCACAGGTGCAGGAAGATAACTGCATGGTAAAAATTACTGCCAAGGGTATTCGCAACGAGGAAATCCTCGAAAATGATCTCCCTTACTCTGTGCGTCATAAAGCGGAGATGACCCTTGCTCCGGTTGCCGAAGAAATGCGTCGCAGCTCCATGATTCTTGCAAATCATGAAGAAGTGGAGGGAGGCGTCACCGTTTACCTTTCCGTTTCTGATGGTATTGGCACCATTCTTGACATGAAGATTTTAACTTCCGATACTTCTCAAGCAGAAATTATCGAGAATAATTTTCGCAAAAGGGCAGAGGACTACTATAACCGTTTTATAGAAGCCCTGACCGAAGAATAATTAGGAGCGAAGAGCATGAAAACTTTTATTCCCGAAAACTATAAAAGCCTTCTTGGAGTTTATGATACTCAGAAAGCCATAGGTCTCCTTAAACGGCTTTTTGAGGACAATCTTTCTGCAGCTTTGAACATTCATCGTGTTTCTGCCCCTCTATTTGTCGTTGAAAACAGCGGTTTGAACGATAATCTCACGGGTGTAGAACGCCCAGTAAGTTTTGATATCAAATGTACAGGCACAGAAGCTCAGGTTGTGCATTCTCTTGCGAAATGGAAACGAATGGCGCTTCATAACTATGGTTTTTATCCTGGTCACGGCCTATACACAGACATGAACGCTATTCGCAGAGACGAGGACGAACTTGATAATATTCATTCCGTATATGTCGACCAGTGGGACTGGGAAAAGGTGATTACGGAAAAGGACAGAACTGTTGACTATCTTAAATCCACGGTTATTGACATTGTAAGAGCTGTGTATGACACACAGGCAACAATGCAGGCAATCTATCCAAAGCTCACACAAGTGCCAAAAATTGAGCGATGCGTCAAATTTATAACCGCTCAGGAGCTGGAAGATATGTATCCGGACCTAAGTGGAAAAGAAAGAGAAAATGCTATTACAAAGGAATTTAAAACCGTTTTCATTATCGGCATAGGTGGTAAACTCCGCTCAGGAGAAAAGCATGATGGAAGAAGCCCCGATTATGATGACTGGCAGCTAAACGGTGATATTTTGCTGTGGAACGATCTTCTTGGATGTTCATTTGAAATCAGTTCCATGGGCATACGTGTCGATCCTGAGTCCCTTGACAGACAGCTGAAGGAAGCTGACTGCGAACATAGAAGAGAATATACGTATCATAAGATGCTCCTTGATGGTCAGCTGCCGTTGACCATAGGCGGCGGAATTGGACAATCAAGACTATCGATGCTTCTTCTTGGAAAAGCACACATCGGAGAAGTGCAGGCATCTGTATGGAACGATGAAACTGTGGAACTTTGCAGAGAAAAAGGCGTAATGTTATTATAAGAATAGAGCCGGAACCCCGTAAACCTACAATATAGATTTACGGGGTTCCGGCAATTAATAAAAGGGGACGTATGGTCTGTTAATTTATGTTATCAATGAAAATACACACAAAATTAAACAAAATAAAGATTTTGTCCAATTCGGGGGAGCGAAAATCAAATAACAACAGCGCCACCTATATCAAATACTGGTTCATCACTAAGAACGCAGCATTTCAGCCCACAGGAGAATATAAAATCTTTTATTTGCTTCGCATTTGAATGGTGATCTATTTTACCGGTAAAATAGATTGTATCTTCATTTTTAAATGTTGCTCCGCCAATGAAGCCCTTATCAAATCCGTCCAGACTAATTCCTTCTTCGGAAATCTTAAGTACATTAATTTCCTCGGTTTCCACTGCCCGACATATTCCGTAATCCGCTGTTATAATATTTTTATTATCCAATGTCAGAACGGTGCACCGCGCATATCCTTGGTTAACTATTATTTGCTTCAAATGCAGTTCCAGAATCCTTGGATCAGTAAACCTTGTATTATGCAACAGTTTATTTCCTATTACCGCAGCACATAGATTTACATCATTCGGATATACGATGCCCTGCTTCACCTCGCTCATACGAACATCGAATCCCCTATTGGTTAAATAATTCACAAGTTTAGTTTCTTCTTTAAGGTAGGATGCAAGGACAATTGTTTTATCATACTGAAAAACAGAAAGATCGGTGTGGGATGCAAGCCTATTATCAACATATGGATTTTCAGGCAGCCATAAAGGGATAAAACCGTGATTGACAAGGGGTTTATCCAACTTTTCTTTGTACCTCTCCCCTATTATTACCGTTTTCATATTACTGCATCTATTGCCTCACGAATATTTCGTACCGGGATAAGCTCAAGATTGGCAGGCTTTTTTACTTCTCCGCGGATGTGTGAAGGGATGATACAATACTTGAATCCAAGTCTCGCAACCTCTGTAAGTCTCTGATTGATGGCATTAACAGAGCGTATCTCTCCTGTAAGCCCCACCTCGCCAATTGCTGCAGTATCAAAGCTTATCGCTCTGTCTCTCACACTGGATGCAATAGCAAGCACAGTTGCAAGATCTGCAGCCGGCTCACCAAGATATAAGCCTCCGATAACATTTATATAAGCATCGCAGCCGGCTACTGACATCCCGCCTCTTTTATCAAGAACAGCTAAAAGCAGCATTGCGCGATTATAATCAATACCATTTGCATTTCTGCGAGCCCCGCTATATCCCGCAGGCGTTACAAGTGCCTGTATTTCTGCCAGAATAGGTCTCGATCCTTCCATAACGCAGGTAACACAGGTTCCGGGAATGTTGCCCGGTCTGCCGGATAAAAGCATCTCGGAAGGATTGGGAACTTCCTTGAGGCCGTTATCAACCATTTCAAATACCCCAATCTCATTTGTGGATCCAAAACGGTTTTTTGCGGCTCTCAGGATTCTATAACTCATGGCCCTGTCGCCCTCAAAATAGAGAACGCAGTCAACCATGTGCTCAAGAACCTTCGGTCCGGCAATAGCACCTTCCTTATTAACGTGGCCAACGACAAAACATGTAAAGCCCTGTATCTTAGCCTTTTGCATTATGGCCATTGTACAATCCTTGACCTGGCTTATACTACCCGGACCGGAGCTTAGATCTCCATTAAACATTGTTTGTATGGAGTCAATAATAACTATATCAGGCTCAAGTGAATCAATCTCATTCATGATAAGATCAAGATTGGTCTCCGACAATACGTATATGCTGTCTTTTTCTACGCCTAAGCGCTGAGCGCGTAATTTAAGCTGCCGCTGGCTTTCCTCTCCGGTAACATAGAGAATCTTCTCATCCCCCATAAGCCCGCATATCTGAAGCAAAAGCGTTGATTTACCGATTCCGGGAGCACCGCCAACAAGCACAAGCGATCCCTTGACAGCACCGCCGCCAAGCACTCTGTCGAGTTCACCTATACCCGTTGAGAACCGTACTTCCTCACTGGTATCAAGCTCAGTGATAGGTTTAGATACATTTATACGCACGGAGAGAGCTTTTACTGCGCCTGACTTATTCCTGGAATTTGCAGTGCCGCGGGAAGGAGCTTCCACCAGGCAATTCCAGTTACCGCAAGCAGGACACTGCCCATACCATTTCCCCGTTTCGTTTCCGCACTCAATACAATAGAACTTTGTTCTCTCTTTCATTTGTTCCTCCCAATTGATTCTCAGAATAGTCCAGATATGCTTTAATTATTACTGCTGCAATTTTCTTCTGATAATCGTCGTCTTTCAGCTGTTTAAGATCATTTTTATTCGATAAAAAACCACATTCAACAAGTATCGCAGGACACTGTGCGTTTTTCAATAAGTAAATATCATCCGATGCAGGCATTGCAAGTCTTCTGTTTTCCGGACACAGTATTTGATTCATCAGCTCGTGGCAACCTTCGCCAAGGCATTTGGAAATCTCATTTTTCCCATATAACACCTGAGGACCGGACGGCATGGGATCGGGGTACTTATTTTGATGTATGCTGATGAATACAACGCTTTGCATTGAATTAATAAGTTCAAGCCTTCTTTGCTGATCCCATCGTTTCATCTTTGATATGGAATCCCTGTCGGACGGATAAGAAAGCTCTTCAGAGCGTCTTGTCATCACAGAATTAATACCTAAGAATCCGGAAACAGCATAGATTCTTTCAGCAATCTGAAGATTAATGATACTCTCCTTACTGCCGTCAAGAGCCACTGCACCACCATCGGCACCGCCATGTCCCGCATCAATTATCAGGATTGGACTCGAACTCTCCAAAACGGAAGTTAAAATCACTTCGTTCGGCCTTTTTATAAATAAGATTATGCCAGTAATAAGAAAAAAAAGCAAGACCGCCGCAAATAGTACATATGTTTTTCTGATTTTTATTGTTATCCACATATCTCCCTCCGGAAAATAAGCGCGGAATTATAAATCCCGCGCTTGTAAAATCAAAGTATGATACAGATAAGACCGCCGCCACCTTCGTTTACGATCCTTTGAATAGTATTCTGAAGCTTATGCTTTGTGTCTTCAGGAAGCGCCTTTATTTTACCGGCCAAGCCCTCTCCGGCAATATCGTTGAGTGATTTACCAAAAATGTTGCTTTCCCATATACGGCTCATATCACCATCAAACCCCTGTATGAGGAAATTAATCATATCCTCTGAAGCTCTCTCCCCTCCTATTGCCGGAGATACTTCTGTCTCAATGTTAGTTTTTATCATGTGAATGCTCGGAGCGCTGGCTTTAAGCTTTACGCCATATCGTCCTCCCTGCCTAACAACCTGAGGTTCCTCAAGTTTCATTTCATCCGGTGTTGGCATAACAATACCATATCCACTTGTATTCACTTCCTCTAAGGCTTCGTGAAATCGTTCATATTCAGCTTTAAGCCCACTTAAGGAAGAAAGTATGCATATAAGGTCCCTGTCATTATTTATCAAAAATCCGGACTCATTGCTCAATGTGTCATAATATAACTTTCTTGGCATTGATAACCTGATATCAACGCAGCCTTGTGCCATATCAACTCCACATATTTCAGAGGAAGATATACTTTCATTTGTAGATAGATATTTAATTATATTATCTCTGTCGCCAAGCCTTTCTGCCTGTGCACATGCTTCGTGAACACTCTCAAACAGGTCCATTTTTAAGGAATTGTCATCACAAAGAGCTTCCAGCCACTCTGGAATATAAATATAATATTTATTTATAGAAAAGCTTTTTAACACACTATATAAGATTTGTTTGATCAAATGCTCATCAAGATTCAAACAATTAACAGGGATACATTCACAGCTATACTTTTCTGATAATGCGGATGCAAGCTTTTTGGCTTCATCTGAGTCGGGATGAGTACAGTTAAGAAGCATTACAAACGGTTTGCCGCTTGATTTAAGCTCATCTACAGTATGCTCTTCAGAATGTATATAATCTCCCCTTGGTATGTCGCATATGGAGCCGTCTGTTGTTATCAGTACTGCAATACTTGAATGTTCACGAATAACCTTTCTTGTTCCCTCCTCCGCTGCTCTGCTCATTGGGATTTCATGGTCAAACCAGGGAGTCATAACCATTCTTTCGCGTCCGTCTTCAATATTGCCGGTAGCACTGCTTACCATATATCCGACGCAATCAACAAGGCGCACAAAACAGTTTAATCCTTTGTCCACTTCAATGCTTATGGCTTCCTCCGGAACAAACTTGGGCTCAGCTGTCATAATTGTTCTCCCGGAACCGCATTGAGGAAGTTCGTCCTTGGTTCTCTCCCTCAAAAATTGGTCATCTATTGAAGGAATGACAAGAGTCTCCATAAACTTCTTTATAAAACTTGATTTGCCCGTTCTTACCGGTCCAACAACACCGATATATAGCTTGCCCCCTGTTCTTTCAGCAATGTCTCTGTAAACCTGTGACATACTCATATTGTCAGCCTCCGCTTTCAAATTCATATTTTTGTACAAGAATATGAAAGCTACATTACTAATATGCAAATAAAAATCCCCACAGATATACTGTGGGGAAAATACTATATAAACTGAATTGTCTGACAATGCCGTATAGAAATCGTAACATCCAATTGAGGAAAAGTATTTTTTAACATGTTGTAAAGAACCGGTACAACCACATTTTCTGTGCAGAAATGGTCAGCGTCTATGAGATTAAGACCAAGTTCTTTGGCTGCAAGGAAGTGATCATACTTCAAGTCAGATGTAACATAGGTATCGCAGCCTTTTTGCAGAGCTTTAAGCATATCCCCTGCTCCGGCACCGCCGCAGCAGGCAATTTTCTTCACTTTCTTTCCGCCGTTTACATATCTGAGGCCGTTTGCATTCAGATTATTCCGAATCCTTATCAGGAACTCTTCAAGTTCAATTTCCTCTTCAAGCTCTCCGTATCTGCTTACACCGTAGGGCTTACCGTCCGGATGGCATCCGTGCGGGTCAAGAAGCCCAATCACCCCGGCTCCCATTGCAGACATAAGGGCATCATTCACTCCACCCTCGGCGCTATCCATATTTGTATGAAGGCATACGGCAGATACTCCGTTTTGTATCATTTTAATTATCTTTTTTCCTTTGATATCATCATCGGTAACCCGTTTCAAAGGCTCAAAAATAACCGGATGATGCGACACTATAAGCTGAGCGCCCAATTCAACAGCTTCGTCCACAACCTCGTCAGTAATATCAAGGGCAACCAGAACCTTACTTACTTCAGCATCGGAAAAACCTACAATATGGCCTATATTATCAAAGTCAAACTTCATGTAAAATGGAGCTGCAGAATCAAAAAATACAACAATGTCCTTAAGCTTTACCATTTATCGGTCTCCTCCTTGATCTTTTTCAGCTTTTCAATTGCAGCGCGCTGGGCAACCAGCTCATCC
>JAZNZM010000123.1:0-7224 GCA_045594965.1 Oscillospiraceae bacterium
TAGCCATGTCGTTCTGTGAGCCAAGGAGTTGTTTCATACATTTGTCTTCCTAAGACCGCTTGGCCTCCGACTTCCCCCGTGAAGGAAAGATACCAGCCCATATCTATGAGTTGGCGGCCCATCTCCGCCGAGCCGCTGTAGCAATGGAACACGCCGCGGACATCAGGAAACTCACGGATTATCTCCATGCACTCTCCGTGGGCCTCACGGTCATGGATAATAACAGGCTTGTTAAGCTCCCTGGCAAGCCCCATCTGTGCCCTGAACACCTCCCGCTGACGCTCACGGGGAGAAAAATCATAGTAATAGTCAAGGCCTATTTCGCCTATGGCACGAACCTTCGGGTCTGCGCACCAGCGTCTGATAAGCTCCTCGCTTTCTCCGTCAAAGCTGTCCGCCTCATGGGGATGCCAGCCTACGGCAGCATACACATGGGAGTAGGTGCCGGCATATTCCACTGCCTTGGCGCTGCTAAGTGCGTCACAGCCGGGATTCAGGACAAGAGCGACCCCCATTTCAGGGAATGCAGCCAGAAGACTGTGGCGGACTTCGTCAAAGCGTTCATCATCATAGTGGGCGTGAGTGTCAAAAAACATGGTAAATTTTCTCCTTATGTGGGGATTCTCGATTTGCATTACCCGAATTACATCAGCAAAAGTGGGGAATAAGTATTTTCTTTGCATTGGCGTGAACTTATGGTATAATGACTTATCCCAGTATTAAAATGAAAGGCGGGGCAGTATGGCCGCTTCAGCTGCCGTCCGTGATTGGCGCAGGCTTATCACCGACATATATATTAGCACAATGCTTCTGCTTTTTCCACTCTTTACGGGTTTTTCCGGCTACGGAAATATAACATTTTCAAAATACATCTTTTTCGTTATAGTCACCGGCCTTTACCTTTTGGCGCTGACAGCGCTCAGCCTCTCCGGAAGGCTGCCTCTCCCCTCCCTCGGGGTCGGGCAATGGCTGGCGCTGAGCTTCGCTGCTGTGTGTCTGGCCTCGTCTATTCTCTCCCCCTTCGCCAAAGACAGTATTATCGGCGCAGGGCGCTATGAGGGTCTTGTAACCCAGCTTTTATATGTCTGTATTTTTCTGGGCGTCAGTCTTTTCGGAACCGTCAAATGGCAGCATCTGGCCTGTCTCGGTCTTTCTCTGCTGCTGTGCTCCCTTGTGGGCATAGCGCAGCTGTTCAATATTGATATATTCAGCCTTTTCATGGGGCAATACAGCCACTATGACGCAGGCTACAGATATTCCGGTGCCTTCCTCGGCACCATGGGCAACACCAATATTCTCTCAGCCTTCTGCTGTCTTGCCCTGCCAACACTTTTCGCTCTGCCCCTTATCTGCAAAAGAAAAAGAGCTTTTCTTTCCCTCATCTCCCTTTGCCCTGCTCTGTTCATGCTTATCAGAGCAGGAGTGTCCGGCGGTTTTTTGGCTCTGGGGCTGACCGCCCTCATAGCCCTTCCTCTGATCATTACGGATATGGGCAGGCTGCGCCGCTGTCTTTTCGCGCTCTCCCCTGCCCTTATCTCCGCAGCCGCAGCACTGGCTTTTACACCTCGCTACGACCTTGTGAGCTTTTCATGGAGCTTTGATTTCGGTGGGCTTCCCCTGCTGCTGATATTCGCCGGACTTTGCAGCGCCGCATTGGGTCTCATTCTCCCGCGGCTGAGCCTGAGTCCCTCAAAAAAGACCCTTCGCGCGGCTATGATCTGCCTTTCCATAGCCTTGCTGCTTCTGGGACTCGTTTTCGTCTATTTCAGCCCTGCAGAAGAAGGCACCGTCTATGAGCTTCGGGAACTGATGCACGGGCGCATTGATGAGAAGTTCGGCTCCTCGCGCATACTTATCTGGCGGGAGTGTATCAGGCTTTTCCCGGAACACCCCTTACTCGGCAGCGGCCCAGACACTCTGGCCCTGAGACTTGATGTGAGCTTTTCCAGATTTGTCGAGGAGACCGGCAAAACTCTCCGCTCCGGTGTGGACAACGCCCACAACGAATACCTTGGCTATCTGATAAATACAGGCATTCTCGGCCTCGGCCTTTATCTTGCCCTGCTTGTTACAGGTGCCGTGAGCTGGCTTTCACGGCTCAGCAAGCCCCTTTGCGGCCCTTTGGGTCTGGGCTGCCTCTGCTACTGCATACAAAGCTTTTTCGCTCTGGGTCTGCCCCTTGTAAGCCCGCTTCTATGGATAACTCTTGCTCTCCTTTACCCCGGCGCCGAAAAGCACACATATAAATCATCCAAACCTTACTGTAGAATCGAGGAATCAATATGAAGTCCGAAGCTGTCACCCTTGCCCCCAGACGGGACATACCCGCGGATGTTCTCAAGTGCATCTGCTGCATCTGCGTGGTAGTTATCCACAGCTCCTCCCGTCCCATAACCGAGCTCAGCGTCCACTCTTTCGACTGGTACTGCGCATTGTTCTACGGCTCTCTGTGCCGCTTTGCCGTGCCAATATTCTTCATGGTCACAGGCGCACTGCTGCTGGACCCCGCGAAAAAGATGAGCCTGAAGAAGATTTATGTAAACTATTTCCTTCGCATGCTGGGCTGTCTCTTCTTCTGGTCGCTGATGTATGAATTTTATTTCTACATAGCCTATGTGATTCTCTATGGCACACGCACTCCCGGCTGGCTCTGGCTCTCCCTGAAGGATGTTTTCACCTTCGAGCACCACTTCCACCTTTATTACCTCCAGATACTTCTGCTTTTCTATGTTATGCTGCCTGTGGTTCGTGCATTTGTGGCCGGGGCGGACAGAAAGACCCTCCGCTACGCACTTATCGTCTGGTTCATCCTTGGTGTCTGCTTCCCCTTCATGCGTCTTTTTGAGCCATTCGCTTCTCTCGACGGCATCCCCGCCCAGTACCCCATACAGATGGCCTATTCCTCTCTCGGCTACGGCCTGCTGGGTTATTATATAAAGACCTCCAAATTGGAACAGCGCCATCTGAAGTATTTCGTCATCACCTTCGCAGCCGGCTTTCTTGCGATCTTCGTACCCACCATCATTATTTCCCACATTCAGGGAAGCTGCTTCAATGCCCTCTTCGAAAGCTTCACTCCCCCCACCACCGCCCTTGTCATTGGCATCTACGGTTGGGCGCTCATAAAGTTCAGGGACAAGACCGAGGCGGACTGCCCCCGCATTGTGAAGTTCTCCAAGATGAGTTTCTGCGTCTATCTCACCCATCACTTCTTCGTTATGTTCCTGCGCGAGGTTTTCAAGTATACCTGGTATTGCTGGTTCCCCCTTATCAATGTTCCCCTCCAGACTGTGTTTGTCCTCGCCTGCTGCTTCGTGGCATATATAATTCTCAAACGCATACCCTGGGTTAAAAAGGTACTGATATAAATCCTACGCAAAAGAGGTCCCCCTGTCTTGTCGGCAGGGGGACCTCTTTTGCGTTTACAATTTGCTTACTTATCTCTTCACATCACGGAGACGTCTGTACTCACGCTCGTGCTTTGCAAAGGCGATATAGCCCACAGCCATAAGAAACTGCACAAAGCTTGCGATGGGAAGGGCTATGCCTATGTGGTAGAGACCTGCTCCGGGGAGACGGCTGAACAGATAAACAAGGGGCAGACGCACAATTATGGCGCTGACAATGTTCAGCAGCAGGGTGTAGCGTGTGTGGCCCATGCCGTTTATGTAGCCGCAGATGGGGAAAGCAAAAGCAAAGAGCAGGAAATCGAACTTGAAGAAGGTCATATACTCAACTCCGGCAGCAATTACCTCTCTGTCCGGGGTGAATACGGAAATTACGGCGCCGGGAATAACAGCCATCACTGCCCACAGCAGCACACCTATTCCTCCCGAAACTCCCACACCCACCAGCATGCTGCGGTGACTGCGCTCGGGCTGGCCCGCTCCCTCATTCTGGGCAACCATAGCGGAAACCGCTCCGAAGAAGGCTCCCGCGGGAATGACAGCAATGCCGAATATTCTGTCAGCAACTCCGGCAGCAGCAGTGGACACATAGCCCAGCTTGTTGACCACGGCCTCAAGAACCACGAAGGAGATGTTCACCATAACCTCCTGCCCCGCGGCCGGCAGGCCAAGGGACAGTATGCGTTTTGCCTTATCCCTGTAAATGCGGAAGCTGGAGGGCTTGAAGTCAAAGGGGAAGGCGCCGTGGCGCTTTATGTACACATAGCCTATGATAACACTGACAGCCTGGCTGACAGTGGTGGCGAGAGCCGCTCCGGCTGCTCCCATTTCAAATCCGGCAACGCAGATAATATCTCCGAAGATATTGAGAACACAGGATATACCAACGAATATCATGGGAGTTTTGCTCTCTCCCATGCCTCTGTAAACGCTGGAAATAGCGTTATAGAAGCCGGAGAACACCATACCCACCAGGCAGATGCGCACATAAGCTCTGGCCCCCGTGAAGGATTCTACAGGTGTGTGTATAAGCTTCAGCAGAGGGTTGCACAGCAGCATGAAAACCACCATTATACCTATTGCCACCAAAGGCAGCAGGCAGAAGAGTGTGGCAGTGGCCTCCTTAACTTCCCTCTCTTTTTTAGCGCCTATAAAATTGCCCACCAGCACCGTGCCGCCGGTGGCAAGTCCCATAAGCAGGAAGTTGATCATCATCATTATCATGGCGCCTATGCTGACGGCGGAAAGCTCAATGGATGAAGCAAAACGGCCCACTATGAACATATCCACTATGCTGTAGAGGGTGTTCAGAAGATTGGCTATAAGGTAAGGGGAAGTAAAACGCAGAAGCGTTTTGGCAATCGGTCCCCGCGTGAGATCATTTCCCATTTTCATTGTCATTTATCCTTTCTTTCTCACATACGGTGTGGGCTTCCAGCCCTCCAGAGGCAGGCGCTGCATGGCGCCGAACACCTTGCCCCGAAGATCCGGATAGTCCTTTTCAAGATTTTTGATAAGCTGCTTTATCTCATAGCGCTTGCTGTCCGTGTCCGCCGGACAGGGGTTATGCACTATAGGCAGCTCCAACGCAGCAGCCACAGCGGCCACCTTGTCCTCGGATGCGTATATCATGGGACGGATCTGAGTAATGTCCGCCCGGGACATGTAAGTGACGGGCTTGAAGCAGCTTATGCGCCCTTCAAGCATAAGGCTCATAAGGAAGGTTTCCACAGCATCGTCATAGTGGTGACCCAGAGCAAGCTTGTTGCAGCCATGCTCCTTCATTGCATTGTTTATGGCGCCCCGACGCATCTTGCTGCACAGGGAGCAGGGATTCTCCTCCTGCCGCACATCGAAGACAACTTCCTTGATATCGGTTTTTATCCGGATATAAGGCACGCCTATTTCATTGCACATACGCTCAACGCTGTCAAAGTCCATACCTTCAAAGCCCATCTCTATGGTGAGGGCCATAAGCTCAAAAGGCTTGGGATAATATATCTGCAGATGCTTCATAGCACGGAGGAGAAGCATGCTGTCCTTGCCGCCGGAAACTCCCACAGCGATGCGGTCACCGGCCTCGATCATATTATACTCATCCACACCCTTGCGGACTATACTGGTGAATCTGTTCAATATATCACTCATATTTTTGTAGGCTCCGTAAAAAAAATTTTGGATTTTTAAAAAATCGAAATTGAGCATTTGGGAGCAAAACGGCGTAAAACGGCGTAAAACGAAGTTCATCCCATTGTAAATTAAATTTCTCAAAAATAGGTGTTGACAATAAAATTTGCCTGTGTTATAAAAATAAGGCGCGCTTACGGATTATTGTACTGTAGCGCTGTAAAAATGTCAAAAAATATTTATTATACATCTTTAATGGAGGAATCTGAAATGTCCACTACCCTGGCCAAGAAGGAGACCATTGAGCGCAAATGGTACGTCCTTGACGCAGCCGGCAAGCCCCTGGGCAAGACCGCTGTTCTCGCCGCCAACATTCTCCGCGGCAAGCTGAACCCCATGTACACCCCCAACGTTGACTGCGGTGACTTCGTCATCATCATCAACGCTGAGAAGGCAGTTCTCACCGGCAACAAGCTGGAGCAGAAGCACTACTATCATCATTCCGGTTGGATTGGCGGCCTCAAGGACGTCAAGTACAAGGAACTGATGGCAAAGAAGCCCGAGTTCGCAATGACCCTCGCAGTTAAGGGCATGCTGCAGAAGAACAAGCTGGCATCCGCCCAGCTCACCCGTCTGAAGGTTTACCGTGGCGCCGAGCACAAGCACGAGGCCCAGAAGCCCGAAGTTTGGGATCGCTAAAGAAGGAGGTAACATATAATGGCAACTTACGTATCCAAGAGACCCTATATGTACGGCACCGGCCGTCGCAAGTCCTCTGTCGCCAGAGTTCACCTCATTCCCGGCGGCACCGGCGTTATCACCATCAACGGCCGTGACATCGACGATTATTTCGGCCTTGACACCCTGAAGCTCATCGTTCGTCAGCCCCTGGTCACCGTTGGCCTCACCGATAAGGTTGACATCGAGTGCACCGTCGCAGGCGGCGGCGTTTCCGGCCAGGCCGGCGCTATCCGTCACGGCATCTCCCGCGCTCTCCTCCTCGTTGACGAGAGCTACCGCTCCGCTCTGAAGGCCGCCGGTTTCCTGACCCGCGACCCCAGAATGAAGGAACGCAAGAAGTACGGTCTCAAGGCTGCACGTCGCGCTCCCCAGTTCTCCAAGCGCTAAGCTTATATTGGGATTTTTCAAAGAACACCTGTCTTTTGGCAGGTGTTCTTTTTTTGCGCGGCGTGCAGCCCGCGTTAAATGGGTTCCCTCCCTGCGGCGTGCCGAGTCGTCACGCCCTACGAGGCTGCGAATTTCCACTGCATCCCATTCATCGCGCCAGCCGTAAGGCGCGGTCACTGGGCGCGCCGCAAATCAGTTCCGCGAACGGATTGCGGGCGGACATTGAATCCGCCCATACGTCCCCACATCCACGGATTATTGAAATTCGATCCTCAATCTGCTAAAATACATTTACCGGATAAAACTGAATTTGTGAGGCAGAAATATGCTGATAAAACTTAGCGATTTTGAATTTACTGAAGTATGGGATGGCGTATTCTACAAGAAGCTTTCCAATTATCCGCTGGTAACGAATTGGGAAATCAGGACCATCATTGAATTTATAGAGTATGAGAAGAAGTACGGCAGAGAATGTGAAATTGAGTGTGATAATGAGGATACACTGCGCATAATTCTGGATGCGATCGAACATAAAGAAATATATTTATCTGCACCGCGCCCG
>JAZNZM010000124.1:0-9418 GCA_045594965.1 Oscillospiraceae bacterium
AGAACCTCCTCCTTGAGGGTCATGGTGGTGGCGAGGAAGCTGGTGACACCGTGGGCGGCATAGTAGTCCGCCATGGGCTGCATTCCCTCGGGAATACCGTCGGAAAAGTCCTCGCCCATAGCGCCGTGGGTGTGGATATCCACGAAGCCGGGAAGCAGATAAGCACCCTTGGCATCTATATCGGCCTCGCCGCCGAGCTTGCCCACAGCCAGAATGGTCTTGTCAAACAGAACATCGGCCTCAACAAAGCTGCGGCCAATGAAAACCTTAGCATTTTTAATGAGCATGATAAAATCTCCTTACTTTATAAGGCTTCCCCCGGGGGAAGCTGTCAGCGAAGCTGACTGATGAGGGAACCGTTGTGCTTCCGTCAAAAATCCCTCATCCGGCCCTTCGGGCCACCTTCCCCCGGGGGGAAGGCTGTTTACTTTCCCTCGGGAAGGCTTGCGGCGGCCATGGACTGACCTACGCGGCGGAACTTCTCGTCGGGGAGGGTGGGATTGATCTTGTCGGCGATGTCGGCATACTCGTCGGCCAGAACTCCCTTGGCACGCTCTAGGATAAGGTCGCCGCCCTTGCCGGACATTACGCGGCCCAGCAGCAGAACGTGCTTGCAGCCGTAGAGATCATAGTAGTAAGCCAGAGTGTGGCCCAGATAAACGCCGATGGAGTCGTATACCTTGATGGCGCGCTCATCGTCCTCGGCCATGAGCTTCTGGACAACCTTCAGCTTCTCGGCGGGAGAGAGGCTTTCGTCCAGCTCAATGCCTGCTCTGGGAGCCAGCTTGATGACGGAGTCCTGAGAGAAATACTTGTCGCCGCAGCCGATATCTCCGCTCCACTCATCCCGCATGGCATCGGGAGCTGCGTCCACGGGGACGAAGGCAAGCTCGTTGAGCCAGCCGGTGATGCGGCCTTCGGCATCAACGTAGCCAACGGCCTCGCTGGTGCCCATGGCAATGCCCAGAACACTGTTCTCGCCAAGGCTCATTGCGCCTGCAAGAGCGGAAACGTCACCGTCGTTGATGACGGAGTAGGGCACGTCACCGAAGGTGTCGGTGATGGCGCGGATATAGATGTCCTTCACCTTCTCGGCATACAGCTCTTTGGGAACCTGCAGGAAGAGGGAGGCGGACATGGTGCGGTTATTGATATAGATGCCTGCGGAGGAAACGCCCACAGCGTCCACTCTGGGCATATGGGAAGCGGCGGACTTCAGAGCGGCAACGATGCCCTCATAGTGATAGTCGGGGTCGGAGTTGATTTTGGGGAACCAGACGACCTCCTCGGAGTAAACGGTCTCTCCGTCCACAACGGCGCTGACCTTGCGGTCGCTTCCGCCTGCGTCGAAGCCTATGCGGCAGCCTTCAAGATGACCGCCCATGGCCTTGGGAGCATCCTTGGCCTCGGGAACTGCGTCCACCAGCACCACCTCAAAGGGCTTTTCGAAGATGTTTGCCATGTAGTCCCAGTCGAACTCCTGCTGACCGCCGGCATAATAGGTGCTTTTCAGATACTCATAAACCTTCTCATCGGCGGATACATAGATCTTATAGCCGCCCTTCATCCAGAGGACGGTCTTCACAAGGCGCTCTATGTAGTAGCAGTCGGCCTCATACATCTCCTCGCTGCCATGGATGAAGGTATGGCAGGTGGCCATCTGGCCGTCTGCACGCTCAACAGCAACAGAGAAGGGCTTTTTTGCGCCTTCAAGGAATGCGCGGTTGAAACGAAGAATAGGCATGAATTCCTTATCGAGGCAGGGAACATTGCGAAGATTTACTTCTACACCGAATCTTTTCATAAGCTTATCTCCTCTGAAAATAATTGATATTTTGTAAGTATTTACAGATGTATTTTAGCATATTATCTTCGGGAATGTCCACAGTACAATGCAATTAGCGGACAAAAATCCAACATATTTATACAAATGTGCCGCGGAAATTCGTTGCATAAGCAAATGGTCTGTGGTAGAATTGGGGCAAGTTAAAAAATGCCTCATCCGGATGCAAAAATATGAAAGGACGGAATGAATATGAAGATATACAAGACCAAAGATTATGATGCCATGAGTCTCAAGGCCGCCTCCATCATCGCCTCTCAGGTGGTGCTCAAGCCCGACTGCGTGCTGGGCCTTGCCACCGGCTCCACTCCCATCGGTCTTTACAAGGAGCTTATAAGCCGCTGCGAAAGCGGTGAGCTGGATTTCTCCGCTGTCAAAACCGTGAATCTGGATGAATATGTGGGACTCCCCGGCGACCATGACCAGAGCTACCGCTATTTCATGAACACAAATCTCTTTGACCATATCAATATAGACAAGGCCAACACCAATGTTCCCAACGGTCTGGCCGAGGATGCCGATGCCGAGGGCAAGCGCTATGATGAGCTCATGGAAGCTATGGGTCAGATAGACATTCAGCTTCTGGGCATGGGCCACAACGGCCACATCGGCTTCAACGAGCCTGATGACTATTTCCCCATGGGAACCCATGCCGTTGACCTTCAGGAATCCACCATCAATGCCAATGCCCGCTTCTTCGAGACCATTGACGATGTTCCCCGCAAGGCCATTACCATGGGCATAGGCAGCATCATGAAGGCAAAGAGCGTGCTGGTGGTTGTTTCCGGTGAGGGCAAGGCGGATATCGTTGCAAAGGCTTTTGCCGGCCCCGTTACCCCCATGGTTCCCGCATCCATTCTGCAGATGCACCCCGATGTAATTCTGGTTGGCGATGAGGCTGCTCTCAGCAAGCTCCTTTAAGCCGCAGTATTAATTTATACAGGAAACCCCGAAAAGCATTTTTCGGGGTTTCTTTGCGCTTTTTTGCGGGTTTTTGGGAGATATGGGGGGGAAATATATAACTATTCAGGATAATAATCCTGCAAATGCGGGATGTAAAGAAAAGCGCGGCACATATTAAGAATACGTTAATCTTGTCAAAGAATTGAAAAAATGGGAATTAGGAGTCTTAATTGCTTGACACTCATCATTTAAAGGACTATGCTGTTAAGGGTTTATAAACAACCACATTGTTAACACAATTTCCACACATTGATGCTCACCGAAAGGTGGTATTGGTTATGAGCAAAAAAACCAGAAATATAAGCCTTGGGCTTTTCGCCGCCCTGCTTGTTGTGCTCCTTGCGGGCATAATCCTCACGGGCGGAGGGGGAGACCACGGTGACATACAGGCGCTTATGCGGGATGCCGTGCTCCACGAGGATGGAAAGATAAGTCTCTTCGGCATTACGGAGGTGAACCCGGCTCTTGTCTCCGGCTTCACCGTAACGGGAGTACTGCTTCTGGTATGTGCAGCTCTGAGAATATTCGTGATACCCCGGTTCAGGCTTGTGCCGGGAAAGCTGCAGCTTCTGCTGGAAGCTGCTGTGGGACTTTTTGATGGCCTTGCCAAAAGCAACAGTCCCCACCGGAACGGTTTTCTGGGGGCATATGTTTTTGCTGCGGGTACCTATATCTTCGTGGGAACCCTTTTTGAGCTGCTTGGTCTGCAGGCGGTGACTGTGGGAGGCCACTCAATAGCCATGCCGGCTCCCCTTTCGGACATAAACGCTGCCATTGCCATGGGCTGTCTCAGCTACTGCGTCATCCTTTCGGGAGGAATTGCGGGCAACGGACTTAAGGGCGTGGGACTTACCCTCAAGGATTTCTCCCTGCCCATATCCATGAGCTTCCGTCTTTTCGGCGCACTGCTCAGCGGACTTCTGGTGACGGAGCTTGTTTACCACTATATAGCCCTGAGCTTTGTGCTGCCTGTTATCGTGGGTGTGCTCTTCACATTGCTCCACGCTCTGATACAGGCCTATGTTCTCACCATTCTTACGGCTCTTTTCTACGGAGAAGTCTCCGAGCCACACCAACCAAAGCCAAAAAAGACCAAGGCAAAGAAGGCCGCGGCCTGATACAATATAAATAATAACGGAGGATAAGAAATATGAAAAAGTCTCTTCGAATGATAGTGGTTCTGGCCCTTGCTCTGGCCCTTGTTTTCGCCCTTGGATCTGTTGCTTTTGCCGCTGACGGTGCAGCCGAGGCAGTGGAAGAAGCTGCCGAAAGCAAAGTTCTCAGCAGCAAGGCTATTGCTGCCGCCGTCACCATAGCCGTGGCCGCAGCAGCAGGCGCCATAGGCATGGCCATGGCCATATCCAAGAGCGCCGAGGGCATTGCCCGTCAGCCCGAGGCCGAGGGCAAAATCCGAACCACTCTCATGCTTGGTCTTGTTTTCATCGAGACTGCCATCATTTACGCCCTTATCGTTGCCATACTCATAATCTTCGTCCTGTAAGGGGGAGAGACCATGAATATCCCTTTGAACATTGATCTTCAGCAGATTTTTCTGCATCTTTTTAACTTTGCCATACTGGGCTTCGGCCTTTATTTTCTGCTTTACAAGCCTGTGAAAGACTTTATGGCAAAGCGTCAGGCTCATTATGAGGCCATGAAAAACGAAGCTGAGGACTGTCTCCGCAAGGCGAAGGAAAGTGAGAAGCTCCATGCCGAAATCCTCAGCACCGCCGATGAGGAGATAAACGAAATGCGCCGCAAAGCTGCCGCCGAGGCAGAGGCTATGGCCAAGGACTATATGTCCGAAACCCGCGCCAAAGCCGAGAAGCTCATGGCAGACGCCAGAGAAAATGCCCTCAGGGAGCGGGACAAGCTTCTTGACGAGGCAAAGGACGAGGTATCCGAAATGGCTCTTGCGGCGGTAGAGAAGCTGATAAAGGGCTCTCTTTCCCAGTCCTATGACGAATTTCTGAATGCCGCCGAAAGGAGCGAGGCAGATGAGCATATCTGAAAGCTCCCTTCGCGCCATCCTCCGCTCCCCGGCTCCCCCCTCCGCTGAGCAGCTTCTCCGCTTCGAGAGCTGGCTGCAGAAAAAATACGGAGAGGCAGTAAACCTTGAGTGGGAGGCAGACAGCTCCCTCAAGGGCGGATTCCGCCTTCAGGTTGGAAGCGAAGTGTATGACTGGAGCCTTGAGGGCCGTCTGGCCCAGCTTGGCGAGAGTATCAGGAGCGTATCTGCAGAAAACAGCAGGCTCCTGCCCCTTATCCGCGAGACAATTGAGGACTGGAGCCCTGAGGCCATGCCCAGTGAGATGGGAAGCGTACTCAGCGTGGGCGACGGCATAGCCAATGTGGACGGCCTTGAAAAGGCCGCTTACGGCGAGATACTTCTCTTCGACCACGGCATAAAAGGCATGGTGCAGAACCTGAAGGAGGGCAGCCTGGGCTGCGTCCTCTTCGGCGATACTGAGCTTATCAAGGCAGGCAGCAGCGCCAGACGCAGCGGCCGGAGGGCCGGTATGCCTGTGGGTGAGGATTTTCTGGGCCGTGTGGTCGATGCTCTTGGAAATCCCATTGACGGCAAGGGTCCTATCCGCGCTCAGGACTATCGCCCCGTCGAGGCTCCCGCTCCCGGTATAATAGAGCGCCGGAGCGTCACAAGACCTATGGAAACCGGCATTATTGCCATAGACTCCATGTTCCCCATAGGCCGCGGCCAGCGTGAGCTTATCATCGGCGACCGACAGACAGGCAAGACCACCATTGCCCTTGACACTATCCTCAACCAGAAGGGGAAGGACTGCATCTGCATATATGTGGCCATAGGACAGAAAAACTCCTCCGTGGCTCAGCTGGTGGAAACGCTCCACAGCCACGGCAGTATGGAATATACGGTCGTGGTCAACGCCTCTGCCAGCGACAGCGTTTCTCTGCAGTATATTGCCCCTTACGCGGGCTGCGCTCTGGGCGAATACTTCATGCACAGCGGGCGTGATGTGCTTATCGTCTATGACGATTTGAGCAAGCACGCCATAGCCTATCGCGCCCTGAGCCTCCTGCTGGAGCGCTCCCCCGGACGTGAGGCCTATCCCGGCGACGTTTTCTATCTCCACTCCCGTTTGCTGGAGCGCGCTGCCCAGCTCAGCGATGAAATGGGCGGCGGCAGCATGACCGCTCTGCCTATAGTGGAGACTCAGGCGGGGGACGTCTCTGCCTATATCCCCACCAATATAATTTCCATCACCGACGGACAGATCTTCCTTGAAAGCAGCTTCTTCCATGCAGGCCAGCGCCCGGCGGTGAATGTGGGTCTCTCCGTATCCCGCGTTGGCGGTGCAGCCCAGACCCATGCTATGAAAAAGGCCGCGGGCACTATCCGCATAGACCTTGCCCAGTTCAGGGAAATGGAGGTTTTCACCCAGTTTTCCAGCGACCTTGACGAGGCCACAAGACGGCAGCTTCTCTACGGCCAGAGTCTTATGCGCCTGCTGCGACAGAAGCAGCACAGGGCGCTGCAGATGCACGAGCAGGTCATACTGCTGGTGGCTGTGCTCAGCAAGGTAATGACAAATGTGCCTCTCAAGGACATGAACTCCTGCTGCGATGCTCTGCTTGAGCACATGAAAAGCGCCCACGGTCATATCTGTCATGAGCTTATCGCCGGCAAGAGCCTCAGCCCCGAACTGAGAGAAGCCATAGTCTCTGCTGCACGCAATTTTGTGGATACTATCTACCTGCCTTCTGCCCGGAGGTAATATAATGGCCGGTATCAAGGAGATAAAAAACCACATAGCCGGCGTTCAGGATACACGGAAGATAACAAACGCCATGTATCTGATCGCCTCCACCAAGCTCCGCAAGGCCAAGGCGGAGCTGGATAAAACGCGCCCTTACTTCAACGCTCTCAAGGGAGAGGTGAAGCGCCTGTTCAGCTGTGTGGACAAGCTGGAAAGCCCTTATCTTAAGTCTCCGAAGGACGAATCCCGTCAGGGCTGCTGGGGTGTTCTGGTAATAAGCGCTGACAAGGGTCTGGCGGGTGCCTATAACCACAATGTGCTGAAAGCCACGGAGGCTCTGCTGGAAAACCATCCGGACAGCCGCCTTTTTGTGGTGGGTGAATTCGGCCGCCAGTATTTCCGCAGAAAGAAGATGCCCACAGAACCGGGCTTTGAATACAGCGCCCAGAACGCCACCATTGAAAGAGCACGGCTCATTGGCCATACTCTGCTGCGGCTTTATGACCGGGGAGAGCTGACGCGGATATACATTGTCTATTCGGACATGAACGGTCTGACGGTGCAAAGCCGAATCACAAGGCTGCTGCCCCTGCACAAGGATCACTTTGCCTCCCATGAGGGAGACCATGAGGGCGAAAAGTTTGAGTACGTACCCTCGGCTGAGGCTGTGCTCAGCAATATAATCCACAGCTATATTTCCGGCTTCATCTACAGCGCAATGGTGGACAGCTATTGCTGCGAGCTTAATGAGCGCATGAGAGCCATGGATTCCGCCACAAGCAACGCGGACAGAATCATTGATGAGCTCAGCATGGAATATAATCGCCGGAGACAGGGCGCTATAACTCAGGAAATCACCGAGGTTTCCGCAGGCGCCAGAGCCCAGAAGCGCAAGGAGGAACACAAAGCATGACAAAGGGTAAAATAATAGCCGTTTCCGGTCCCGTCATAGATGTGGCCTTTGAAAAAGGGTCCCTTCCTGCCATAAGGGAGGAACTGAGGGTTGAAACGGAAGGCTTTGTCCGTGTGATGGAAGTGGCCCAGCATGTGGATGAGATCACCGTGCGCTGCATCATGCTCTCCGACAGCGAAGGACTTTGCCGCGGGCTTGAGGTCGAGGCCCCGGGCCACGGTATAAGGGTGCCTGTGGGACCGGAGACTCTGGGCAGAATGTTCAATGTTCTGGGCAAGCCCATAGACGGCGGCTGTGAAGTCTCCGAGGCTGCTGAGCGCTGGCCCATCCACCGTAAAGCTCCTCCATTCCACGAGCAGAGCCCTGCTGTGGAGATTCTCGAAACGGGCATAAAGGTCATTGACCTGCTGGCCCCCTATCCCAAGGGCGGCAAGATCGGCCTCTTCGGAGGCGCGGGCGTGGGCAAGACCGTGCTTATTCAGGAGCTTATTCATAATGTTGCCACCCGTCACGGCGGCTACTCCATTTTTACAGGTGTAGGAGAGCGCAGCCGCGAAGGCAACGACCTCTGGACAGAGATGGCCGAAAGCGGTGTTCTGGAAAAAACCGCCCTCGTATTCGGCCAGATGAACGAGTCCCCCGGTGTGAGAATGCGCGTGGGTCTCACCGGTCTCACCATGGCGGAGTATTTCCGCGACACCGAGCACAAGGACGTTCTTCTCTTCATAGATAATATTTTCCGTTTCGTGCAGGCGGGCAGCGAGGTTTCCACCCTGCTGGGCCGTATGCCCTCCGCTGTTGGCTACCAGCCCACACTTGCAACTGAGATGGGCGAGCTGCAGGAGCGCATAAGCTCCACCCGCAGCGGCTCCGTCACCTCCGTACAGGCGGTTTACGTCCCTGCCGATGACCTCACCGACCCTGCCCCTGCCACCACCTTCTCCCATCTGGATGCCACCACTGTTCTCAGCCGTGCCATTGCCGAGCAGGGTCTTTACCCTGCCGTTGACCCCCTTGAGTCAAGCTCCCGTATTCTTGAGCCGGATATTGTGGGAGAAAAGCACTATTATATAGCCCGCCGTGTGCAGGAGATTTTGCAGAAATACAGCGAGCTTCAGGATATAATAGCCATTCTGGGCATGGAAGAGCTCAGCGAGGAGGACCGCGCCACAGTTAACCGCGCCCGCCGCGTCCAGCGCTTTTTGTCCCAGCCCACCCATGTTGCGGAGAAATTCACCGGTGTTCCCGGTGTATATGTGCCCCTTGAGGAGACCCTTCGGGGCTTTGATGCCATCATAAAGGGCGAAATGGACGGTCTCCCCGAGGCTGCCTTCTTCAATGTGGGAACTTTGGCTGAGGTTTACGCCAAGGCCGAAGCCATTGAACGGGGTGAGATATAGTGCGAAGCTTCTATATTCATGTTCTGGCTGAGGACCATGTTCTCGTCCGCGGCGACTGTCTGAGCCTTGTGCTGCCCCTTGTGGACGGTCTCTACGGCATACAGGCAAACCACAGCCCCATGATAAGCGCCGTTGTTCCCGGTGAGCTGAGCTGCACCATGGCTGACGGAAGCAGCATTTCCGCGGCAGTGTCCAACGGCCTTGTGAAGGTTGAGAACAACGATGTTCTGGTGCTTGTGGAAAGCGCCGAGACCGGAGGGGAGATTGACCTTATCCGCGCCCGCCGTGCAGCCGAGGAGGCCGAGGCGGCTCTGCGAAGCCAGAAAAGCGCCATGGAATACCGCGTGGCTCAGGCCAGCCTTATCCGTGCCGCCAACCGCCTCAGAACCAAAGGCCGCTACGATAAAAAATGAATCAATATGCCAAAAGGGAGTGTCGTTTTCGACACTCCCTTTTCAGGGTGTCAAAAAAGTGGCGAAGCCACTTTTTTGAAAAGGCTGCAGCCCACTGCAGCGCACTCTATGTACGCCTACAGCGTACATTTCGCACGTTTGTGGGCTGA
>JAZNZM010000125.1:0-2349 GCA_045594965.1 Oscillospiraceae bacterium
GGATTCGCGGTAAGGCGCACACCGCCATCTATGCGTTCAAAGGAGGCCATGGTGCGGCAAAGGCAAAGGTCGGCGCTCTCACCTCTGCAGTTTACGCGGCAGGAACGGATAGTGCCTGCGCCCGCATAGTGGGTGAAGTAGCCTGCGCGGTAGTTTATCTGGATAAGATAGGGATAGCTGGCGTCATAGACATTTTCGGTGCCTATGCCGTAGCGCTGAGGTATTCTGGCGGCATAGGGGCGCAGGTCTATCATCGCGCCGCCCTGATTGAAGTCGAAGCAGGTGCGCATGGCAGGGTCAGCATACCAGAAATACTGCTTTTCGCTGCCGTAGAGAATGTCCTTCCAGAGGGCGCACTCGCCCTTTTTATAGTCGGGATGCCGCTCTCTGTAAAAGTCCGCAAACTCGCTCATAGTCATGTCAAGGAGCTTGCCCTGTGCCTTCAGCTTTCCGTAATACTTCATGCCGTCGTCATAGCTCTTGGCAAGAAGCTCATAGGGAGCCTCCCAGCGTCCCCTGCGGTTGAGCCAGCCGGGTCCAACGAACATCATGTTGTAGCTGTAGCCATCATTGTATTTTGCAAGATGGCGGTACTGGTCAACAAGGTTGTAGAGATAGGGATACTCCATCTCCCCTGTTTCCCCGTCCTTGTAGTATATCATGCCGCGGAGAACGTTCTGGGGGTGGGTGCCGAAGTTGGAGCCGTTGCCGTCGAAGCAGGCCATAAGGTCGCGGCTGAGATGGGGGATGGCAACAATGCCGGCATCGTCATTTTCATCAGATGCAGGACAATGGGAATTAACTTTGGAGGGTACCCAGGGATTCCAGCAGCCGCCGTCCATGAAGGTGTACCAGGAGTTATTGCAGGTATGGTAAGCCTTGGGACCCTCCTCCCAGCAGGTGGCCACGGCGCACTTCACAGAGGGGTAGTTTTTCTTTATATAGTTGATGGTGAAAGCGTCAAGGAAATAGCTGCTGGTGGATTCGGGGTAGAAGCCGAACTTCTCATAAAACTTTCCGAAAACATCGTCCACTATCTCCATCTTGGTCTTTTCATCGAACATCCAGATGCAGAAGTCCTCGGTTTTATACTTGGCCTTGAACTCGGGACAGGGCAGACCAAGAAGGGAGAGGCCTATTTCGTCCCCGTATTTCCCGTGTTCCTCCTTGGCCAGAGCGATTATCTCATCGGAGAAAAGAGATGCATAGGTTATCTGAATAGTTGTTTTCAGGCCGTACTTATGGGCGCAGTCCTGCTGGAAACGGAAAATATCCAGAGACTCGTCCCTTACGCCCTCGCCCTTGCCCAGAGCCTTCTCTGCATATTCGGGAGAAAGCTCGGGGCGGTGAATAATATTAACAACAAACTTGTTATCCATAGCTTGCCTTTCTGTTTTATCTGAGAATTACACTTGTCTGTGCGTCCAGTGTGAGAGCAGTGCCCTCCAAAGCCGCTCCGCCCACACCTATCACCTCGCATAGCTCGCTCATGCCAAGCTCAGCAATATCACAGGAGAGGGCCTCGAAGTTTGTGGAATTATTATGGAGAATGCAGATTGTCTCGCCCTCATACTCCACAAGGAAGCCGCCAAGATTCTTTCCAAGATCCACGGCCTCATAGCTGCCTCTGGCGATGGCAGGATAGCTGTGGCGGATAGTGAGCAGACGGCAGTAGTAGCGCAGGAGGCTTCCCTCATCCTCAAGCTGCTCCGCCACAGTGGTGGATATCTGGTTTTCCTTGGGATAAGTTGAGCCTACGGGGTCGCGGATTAAATCCTCATCACCCCAGAGCATGGCAAGACGGCGGTTGGCATCGGTGTTCTCGCCGCCCCGGGAGCCGCGGATGCCTATCTCCTCACCGTAATAGATATAGGGGGAGCCGGGAGAGAGCAGGTAGAGGTTTGCCGCCATGCGCATATTGTTTTCCATAACGAAGGCTCCGCCTATGCGGTCCATATCGTGGTTGGAAAGGAAGCTCATGGCCATAGCCTCGTGATTCTTCTCAAGAAGCTTTTTCTGGTAAGCCTCCACATAGTTAGTGAACTTGCTCATGGCAAAGCCCTTGGCGGCACTGGCAGCCACACCCTCGGCCTGAGCCATAGCGAAGTTGAAGCAGTTCATGGCAGGGATATACTCCATGATCTCGCTTTCGCCGGACCAGCATTCACCAACACAGTAGATATCGGGCTTGATGGCGCGCAGCTCGTTCATGTACCATTTCCAGAACTCTACGGTTTTGGGAGTGTCACCGTAGTATATATACTTAACGGCGTCAAAGCGGAAGCCGTCCACACCCATGTCCAGATAGTATTTGGCCACATCCAGCATGGCCTGACGGACTTCCTCATT
>JAZNZM010000126.1:0-3377 GCA_045594965.1 Oscillospiraceae bacterium
TGCAGGGAGCAGTCAGCTGTCGCCCCCTGAAAAAGGGTATAAAAAACCCGCAGTGCCGTGGGGATCCATTATAACCTGCCGCATGTGCAGGTGGGTCGCCTCCCCACCGCTTCGCTGCTTCCAACGTCCGTACCCCGGTCAAAAGCCGGAGACGGGAGGCCTGCAATTCACGGTGGGAGCCCGGCATCCCTTATAAGAAATGTAGGTCCATACGGATCCTGATTCCACGAACACCGCAGGCAATCTGCGGAAATAATGATTAGTTATTCTGCTTCTTCGGCTTCTTCCTCAGCGAAGACCTCTTCCATATAGATGGCATAGACCTTCTGCAGAGTTTCCTCGTCATCCACACTGGCATATTCTACCTCGCCGCCGTGTTCCTCGACCTTGAGGATAACAAAGCCGTAATCGGGGTCCTCCTCGTCCATATCGGCGGGCAGGAAAACACCGTATACATCCTCGCCAAATTCCACTTCGCCCAGCACTTCAAGCTTAAAGGTGCTGCCCTCTTCGTCAGTAAGGCTGATGAAATATCCCTCGTCCATGATTAACCTCCATGTGTGTTTATCTATGGACATATTTTAACCTATAGACAGCGCAAAATCAATAAGTTTATTTTGGCGATTGCTGTTAGGAGCCAAGATCCTCCAAAAGGGCCTGAAGCTCCCCCTCTCCGGAAATGGAAATACCCGCGCTTATCTTATCCCTGTCCGCCTGTCTCAGAGAGGCAAGCTCAATATCTGTTACGGTCAAAGGCTCGCTGTGGTTTTCGTTGCTGAAAACCGCCACATTGCCGCCATACTCCTTCAGAGTATAGCCTCTTGCCTGAGCCTCGCGGAAGTCCGCGGCAGTGAACACCACCATAGTCAGCGCTATGGCCATCATGATCACACACGCTAATATTCTTATGCCAAGTCTCATTTGTTTATTCCTCCCGGTTAATTTTTACTTGTCCCATGGTATTCTTTCCCCTGAACAGGGAAAAAATACTTTTATCTTAAAAATTTACAAATTCGATGCACCTTGATGACAAAATATGCTATACTATTTTGGATATTCGTAGTATTATTAGTCTGTATTATCTCGCTCTGTAGGAGGCGTTGCCTTTTTGGATAGAAAGAAAGTGAAAAAGATCGTGAGCACCACTGCGGATGCCACTGCCGGAGTGGCTGGGGGCATTCTGCGTCTGAGTCTCAAGATCATAGTGAGTATTCTGCTCGTGATAATCATCACGGGTCTGCTTTTTGTGAGCATTTTTGCCTACTACATCAAGACCACCGTCAATCCTACCCTTGAAACAGACCTTGAGGACTATAAGGTCAGCCTTTCCAGCACCATCTGGTACACAGACTCCGACGGCGCCCAAAAGGAGCTTGTCCGACTGAACACCACCAAAAACCGCGTCTGGGTGGAGTATGAGAATATCCCCAAGGACATGGAGCACGCTCTGGTTGCCATTGAGGACAAGCGCTTTTATGAGCACAAGGGTGTTGACTGGTACCGCTCCACCGGTGCCGTTATCCAGATGTTCTTCGGCATGAGCAACGATTTCGGCGGCTCCACCATCACCCAGCAGCTTATCAAAAATGTCACCGGCAAAAACGAAGGTCTCGTAAGCCGAAAAATTATTGAGATCTTTCAGGCCATAGAGCTGGAAAAAACCTACGACAAGCCCGAAATAATAGAGTGGTACCTGAACTTCGTCTATTTCGGCAATGCCTGCTATGGCATACAGACCGCCGCCCAGACCTACTTCGGCAAGGATGTATGGGACCTCTCTCTTGCCGAGTGCGCCAGCATTGTGGGCATTACCAACAACCCCTCCAGATACGATCCCTTCCGCGACCAGATGATATACGATCCGGAGGTTGATGAAACCAAGTCCTGCCGCCAGTGGAACAAGTACCGTCAGGAGCTTATTCTCTACGAAATGTACGATCAGGGCTATATCGACTATGACGAGTACCGCTCTGCTGTAGAGGAAGAGCTGGTTTTCGTCCGCGCCGAGAACGAGGGCTATAAGGATGCCATTTATACATGGTATGAAGAGGCTGTTATAGATGCCGTTCACACTGACCTCATGGAGCGTCTTGACCTGAGCGAAAGTGCCGCCAACGAGCTGCTCTATTACGGCGGTCTGCAGATTTACTGCTGCATGGATCCCGCCATTCAGGCCGTTATGGACTCCGTTTATGAGGACACAGACAATCTGCCCAAGACCTATTACTATTCCAAGCAGCAGCTTCAGTCCGCCATGGTCATTATGGATCCCTACACCGGTGAGGTCGTTGCCCTCAGAGGCGGCGTGGGCGAAAAGACCGAACGCTTTGGTCTCAGCCGCGCCACCACAGCCACCCGCTCTCCCGGCTCCTCCTTCAAGCCCCTTGCCTCCTACGGCCCTGCATACGAGCACGGTCTCATCACCCAGTATACTCTGGTTGACGACTCCCCCGACATCCGTCTGAGAGGCACATGGTGGTATCCCGGCAACAGCCCTGCCACCTATGACGGAATCATCAATATCCGCGGTGCTCTCACCGCCTCCAAAAACACCGTTGCCGCCCAGATAATAGACAAGCTCACTCCTCAGGAGGCCTACGACTTCCTCACGGAAAAGCTGGGCTTCACCACCCTTGTGGAAAGCGACATCGGCTATTCTCCCATGGCCCTCGGTTCCCTCACCAACGGTGTTACCGTCCTTGAAATGTGCCAGGCATACTGCACCTTTGTCAACGAAGGCATCTTCACCAAGGCCCGTCTTTACACCAAGGTTCTCGGCCCCGACGGCGAAATTGTCATCGACAATCAGCCCCAGACCCACATCGCCTTCTCCCCCAACACCGCAGCCAATATGTGCGACATGCTCCAGAATGCCGTTAACTACGGCACCGGCGGCGAGGCATGGTTCAGCGGCATGGCCGTAGGCGGCAAAACCGGCACCACCAGCGCAAACCACGACCGTTATTTCTGCGGCATCACCCCCTATTATGTGGGTGCTGTGTGGACAGGCTATGATATGCCCGCCAGTATGTATTTCTACGGCAATCCCGCCACCCAGATCTGGAGAAAGGTTATGCAGCCCATACACGCGGAGCTTGAGTACAAATCCTTCCCCTGGCCGGTCATAGGCGCTCCCACCAACATCTTCGGAGACCTTACGGAGGAATGGAAGAAGCAGAATGATCCCGACTACAAGGGAGAGGACGAAGAGGAAGAGGAGGAGACCACTTCTCCCAGCCCCGACACAAGTCCCGATACCGAAACTCCCACTCCTACTCCCGAGACGGAAACTCCCACCCCCAGCCCTGACAGCGAGACTCCCACACCGGCTCCCGAGACCGAAACTCCCACAGCCACTCCCGAAACGGAGACCACCC
>JAZNZM010000127.1:0-4461 GCA_045594965.1 Oscillospiraceae bacterium
GGAATGAAAATACTTTACGCCGACAACTACATAGTGGTGTGCCAAAAGCCCTTTGGAGTCCTCTCCACGGACGAGCCGGGAGGTCTGCCCGATTTGCTGAGGGCTGAGCTTGGCACAGAGAATATACGCACTGTCCACCGCCTTGACCGTGTGGTGGGAGGGCTGATGCTTCTGGCGCGGACACGCCATGCCGCCTCCGACCTTGGCAAACAGGTGATGGAACGGGGCATAGCCAAGGAGTATCTGGCCGTTGTTGAGGGCTGCCCCGAAGAAAGAAAGGGGAGCATGCGCGACTATCTCAGAAGAGATAAGCAGGAGCGAAAGACCTATGTGGCTCCAATGCCGGGAGACGATACTCAGGAGGCCATGCTGGACTATGAGGTGCTTGAAAGCAGCGGAGATCTCAGCGCCGTGCGCATCCGTCTTCACACAGGCCGCACCCACCAGATCCGCGCCCAGTTTTCCTCCCGGGGTCTGCCCCTTGTGGGGGACAAAAAATACGGCGGCGGAGGCGAGGGCGACATTGCCCTCTGGTCCTGCCATCTGGGTTTTGTCCACCCCAAAACAGGGGAGAGCATGGACTTTTCCCTGCTGCCCCCGGACACATATCCATGGAACAAATTTGAATGGAGAATAGATTGATGAACGAGATAAAAGTTGCTGAACGTCCCCAGTGCCCCCATGCCAAGAGCTGCGGCGGCTGCCAGCTCCAGAATATGAGCTATGCCCGCCAGCTTGAGTGGAAGCAGGCCAAGGTGGTAAGAGAGATAGGCCGCTTCTGCCATGTGGAGAAAATAATCGGTATGGCAGACCCATATAATTACCGCAACAAGGTGCAGGCCGCCTTCGGCCGTGACGGCAGGGGCCGCATCATATCCGGCGTGTACCAGTCCAGCAGTCACCGCATCGTCAGCGTGGACAAGTGCATGATAGAAGACCGCACCGCCGATAAGATAATCGTCACCATACGCAAAATGCTCCCCGAGTTCAAGCTCACCGCCTACGATGAGCGCACATGTCAGGGCTTTCTCAGACACGTGCTTGTAAAGCGCGGCTTTGCAACAAACGAGGTCATGGTTGTGCTGGTGGTGTCCTCTCCCATATTCAAAAACCAGAAGCCCTTTATCAAGCAGCTTCTTGAAAAGCACCCTGAGATTACCACCATCGTCATGAATATCAACGATAAATTCACCTCTCTGGTGCTGGGCAAGCAGGAAAAGGTGCTTTTCGGCAAGGGCTACATTGAGGATATCTGCTGCGGCTGCCGCTTCAGAATCTCCGCCAAAAGCTTTTACCAGATAAACCCCGTCCAGACGGAGGTCTTGTATAACACCGCAGTGGACTATGCCGGTCTTACCGGCAAGGAGACGGTGCTGGATGCCTACTGCGGCATAGGCACCATAGGCATGGTGGCCTCCCGGAAGGCGGGCAAGGTGGCAGGTGTGGAGCTTAATGCCGATGCCGTGAAGGATGCCATCTATAACGCAAAGCTCAACGGTATCAAAAACTGCTGGTTCACCTGTGCCGACGCAGGCCAGTTCATGGAGCGCATGGCCTCGGAGGGCGAGAGCGCCGATGTGGTGTTCATGGATCCTCCCAGAGCAGGCAGCGACAGGCGTTTTCTTGAGTCCCTCATCCACATGGGCCCCAAGCGCGTTGTGTATATCTCCTGCAATCCCGAAACCCTCAGCCGTGACCTTGAGATTCTTGTAAAAGGCGGCTATAAGGCCATCAAGGCTCAGCCTGTGGATATGTTCCCCCACACGAATCATATCGAATGTGTTGTCTGCTTGAGTAGGTAAAAGACCGATGATTATATCCGAATATCCGTTCATATAAAGGACTTACAACCGAAAGCAAACTGACCGATAGACTAAAAACGGAGGGATTACGATGTTAACAGAAAAAGTAAAAGCTTACATCAGAAACCACCAGTTGTGCCCAGAGTATTTATTTGATGACTGGGCAAAGTTTTTAGAATTGCTCTATGCAGAAGATGGATGCGTGGAATCAATCTTATGGTTTGAGTACGTCCGCATCGTTGACCGGAAAGATTCTCTTGGTGGCGGTGGTTACAGAGATAAGACCAATCCGGAATATATGTATGCCGAAACTTGTTTATACGAAGATAATATGGAAGGTAAGTCGCTTTCCGAACTAAAAAAGCAGATAGAATCAACACTTATTTCATATCCGAGCAATAAACTGATTCCAGCATTTTATATTGCGGAATAAAAAATCTCAACATGTCAATTTTACCGGTAGGCTCCCTACCTAAAGATACAACCGTCGAAAGTATTGTCAGTCTCGTGAAAAAATAAGGAGGCCACATATGCTCTACACCCCAATGACAAAAAAGGCCCTGCTTCTTGCGTGGGAGGCACACAAAAATCAGCTTGACAAAACGGGCATGCCCTATATATTTCACCCCTTTCATCTGGCAGAGCAGATGGACGATGAAGCCTCGGTCTGCGTTGCCCTGCTCCATGACAGCATAGAGGACAGCTTCGTGACCGCGCAGCTGCTGCGCTCGGAGGGCTTTGCGCCGGAGGTGGTGGAGGCCGTGGAACTGATGACTCACGCTGAGGACATGAGCTATATGGACTATGTGGAGCGCCTGAAAGGTAATCCCATTGCGAGAAAGGTCAAGCTGGCCGACCTGCGGCACAATATGGACCTGAACCGCCTTGACGAGGTGGGGGAAGCGGACTTGCAGCGCCTTGAAAAATACCGTCGGGCCTATGAAGTCCTCAATTCCGCTTATTGCAATTGAGCTCAATGCAATGTATAATTACTTATCTGAAAAAGTTTGAGCACACAAAGGAGAAAATTTAATGGAGAACTATCTGGGCAAGGAAATCGGCAAGCTGGGCTTTGGCCTTATGCGTCTGCCCGAAAAGGACGGCAAAATCGATATTGAGCAGGTCAAGACCATGGTGGATATGTTCATGGGGAAGGGCTTTACCTACTTCGACACCGCCTATGTCTACGGAGGCGGTGCCAGCGAGCTGGCAGCCAAGGAAGCTCTGGTTGAGCGCTATCCCCGTGAGAGCTTCCAGCTGGCAACCAAGCTGCCCCTTTTTGATAAGGATGTGACTCTTGAGGAGCTGCACCAGCGTTTTTATACCTCTCTGGAGCGCACCGGAGCGGGATATTTCGACTATTATCTTATACATAACCTTGGCCCGGGCCGCCGCGAGCTGGCAGAAAAGACCGACATCTGGAACTGGCTTTCCCAGCGCAAAAAGGAAGGTCTCATCCGTCATCTGGGCTTTTCCATGCACGATACCGCCCAGTCTCTGGACGAGGTGCTCACCGCCCACCCCGAGACCGAGTTCGTGCAGCTTCAGATAAACTATAAGGATTGGGAGGATAAGTCCGTCCAGTCCCGTGCCTGCTATGAAGTGGCCATGAAGCATAATGTGCCCGTCATCATTATGGAGCCTGTAAAGGGCGGCATTCTCTCCTCTCTGCCTCTTGAGGCCGAGGCACTGATGAAGGCCCATGCTCCCGAGGCCTCCATATCCTCCTGGGCTGTGCGCTATGCCGCAAGCCTTCCCGGTGTAATCACCGTTCTCTCCGGTATGAGCAATATTGAGCAGATGGCAGATAACCTTGGATATATGGCCGACTTCAAGCCTCTTGATGAGGAGGAAAAGGCCATCATCGCGAAGAGCCTTGAGATCATCGAGGCCGTGCCCACAGTTCCCTGCACCAAGTGCAAGTATTGCGTGGACGACTGTCCCCAGAAGATCAATATCCCCGGCATTCTGGAATGCGTGAATATCAACACCATTTACCGCAATCCCCAGAGAGCCAGAGGCGAGTATAAGTGGGTTGCCGGCGGCAGCCGCGGCTATGCCAAGGACTGTATCGCCTGCGGCGCATGCGAGGGCCTTTGCCCCCAGCACCTGAACATCATAGAGCTTATGAAAGAAGCCAGCGAGCTTCTGGACTGACAAAACCTGAAAATAGGATCTGAAAATGGGAATGAGAAAAGAGACAGAAATCAATCTGTCTCTTTTTTTATATCCAAAACCTGCAGCACTCCGTCACTAACGCGGAATTTCACATTGTGTTCACCGAAATCCATGCCGTAGACACGCTCCGGATCCTTGTGATAGCTGGGGCGGGGATCATTTTTCAGCACACCGCAGAGAGCCTCGTACAAGGATTCGTCCCCAAGGCATCGCTGCAGCTCCTCAGGGAAGTCCAGCTCCAGCTCACGCTGCCACGAGGCGGAGGCAAAGCCGCTGCGGGCCTCGGGGTGGCAGTCGGCGTAAACGGTGTAGGGCTTTATATCATAGATGGGAGTGCCGTCCATAAGGTCTGCCCCTGCCACTACTATAACGGTGCCGAGGCCGGCTTGCTCCTCTATGCTCACAATCTCCACGCAGCTGAGACCTATGGGATTGGGGCGGAAGGGGGAACGGGTGGCGAAAACACCCATAAGTCGGATCG
>JAZNZM010000128.1:0-18805 GCA_045594965.1 Oscillospiraceae bacterium
TTTTTAAATATTGGACCGGTCCGGCCCCGCACGGCGGCGTGGCACTGGTTTTTTTACTAATCTTATCAAAGAAAGAGCGGTCAACATGGAAGAAAAGAAAACACTATTGTCGATCCGCGACCTGAAAAAGGTTTACACGACTCGCGAGGGAGAGCTTGAAGCCCTTGGCAGTGTCTCCTTTGACGTGGGTCTGCAGGAATTTGTAAGCATTGTCGGCCCCTCCGGTTGCGGCAAAACGACACTGATGCGCATTATTGCGGGTCTTATGCCCCAGACATCTGGTGAGCTGATTGTAGATAAAAATGAGTTCGATCCTCAGAAGGAAGTGGGATTTGTTTTCCAGAAAGCCCTGCTTCTGGATTGGCGCAGAGTTATTGATAATGTTCTGCTGCCCATTGAGATACTGAAACTCGACAGAAAGAAATATATACCCCGCGCCATGGAGCTGCTGGAGCTTGTAGGCCTTAAGGGCTTCGAGCACTGCTACCCCAATGAGCTTTCAGGAGGTATGCAGCAGCGCGTGTCCATCGCCCGTGCTCTTATTCACGATCCCAAGCTTATCCTCATGGACGAGCCCTTTGGTGCTCTGGACGCTATTACCAGAGAGAAGATGAATTTTGAGCTGCTTAGAATCTGGTCTGAGGCCAAGAAAACCGTCCTCTTCGTTACCCATGAGATAAACGAGGCTGTTTTCCTCTCTGACCGCATTGTGGTCCTCTCCGCCCGACCTTCCAGAATGGTGGGGTCCGTGGAGATAGATCTGCCCCGTCCCCGTACATTGGAGCAAAAGCTGCTGCCTGAGTTCAACCGCTATGCTCTTGACATCTACAATATGCTGGAGGTAAAGTAAATTTATGGCAGCTTTTATGGAAGGAAAATTTGGTGTTGGCATCCGCGGAACCGGTCAGGTGGCGGTACAGCACGCTGAAGCAATTGCAGCCAATCCCTATGTGTATGTGGCCGCCGTATGCGGACGCACCAAGGAAAAGGCACAGCAGCTTATAGATAAATATGCTCCCGGAGCAAAGGCCTACGACCAGTACGAGGATATGCTCTCCGATGCAAAGGTGGAAATAGTTGTTGAGTGCATGCCCAATTATCTCCACGCTGAGGACAGCCTTCTGGCGTTCAAGGCCGACAAGCACCTCGTTCTTGAAAAGCCCGTGGGCATCAGCTATGAAGAAGTGGATGCTCTTTACAAGGCAGCCACTGCCAGCGAGAAGAAGACCGTTGTCAGCTTCCTGTGCCGCTGGGTTCCCCTTGTGGCCAACCTGAAGCTGTTGGTGGATTCCGGAGCTGTTGGCGATGTTTATTATGCAGGTGCCGACTACTGGCACGGCATCAAGCCCACCTTCTCCAGCTATAACTGGATCCGCAAAAAGGAGTTTGCGGGGGGCGCAATGATCACCGGCGGCTGCCATGCTGCCGATATCGCACGCTATCTCAACGGCGAAGTGGCAGAGGTATGCGCCTTCTCCACCCGCGCCCGTGACGATTTCGACTTTGACACCACTCTTTCCGCATCCGTACGCTTTGTGAACGGCAGTGTGGGCCGTCTCTCCGCCTGTCTGGACGGTCTGGCCTTCCCCTACCAGTTCAATATTGATGTGCTGGGCACAAAGGGTGCCATCAGAAACGGAAAGCTCTATTCCAAGGAGCTGTTCCCCTATCAGGATGATTGGGTGAACCTGCCCATGATTGAGCCTAATTCCGGCTCTGTTGACCACCACCCCTTCAAGCAGGAATGGGATGAGTTTGTCAGCTCCATTGTAAACGGCACTCCCGTGCGCAGCACTGTGGCAGATGCCTGCCGCAGCATGGATATCGCTCTGGCGGTTACCGAGTCTGCAATGACCGGCAAGAGCGTGCTTGTCAAGCAGCGCTGAGGACTGATAAATGTCTGAGTATCTTGTAAAAAATATGACCGCGGCGGAGCTTAAAAGGCGCGCCGCGGAAGCTCCTGCGGTGATATTGCCTCTTGCTTCTGTGGAGATTCTGGGCGCCCACGGCCCTGTGGGTCTGGACCTCACCGTGGCCGAGGCTGTCACAGGGGAGATAGCCCGCCTCAGCGGCTGTCTGGCGGCTCCTGCTGTGCCCTATGGTGACACGCTGGAGTTCGACGGCATGGACGGCACTGTCCATGTGCCCGTGAATGTTCTTGAGGAGTATATCTACGCTGTGGCAAAAAGCTATCTCACAAACTGCGGAGCAAAAGCTATAGTTTTTTTCAATGTCCACTCCCTCAACGGAACTGCTGCCGCAGCTGTCTGCCGCCGCCTGAAAAGCGAGGGCTACACAGCCCTATGCTCCGAGTGGTGGAGCGCCATTGCCTCCTCTGCCATGGAGCTTATTGACACCGGAGCCGCAGGTACCGGACATGGAGGCGAGATGATAACAAGCGTGGCTCTTGCCCTCTGCGGCGAGAATGTGCGCATGGAGCTTGCCGAAAATGAGCAGCCCATGGAGGGACTTGCCCGCGTTTCACGTTGGAACGGAACCCCTTTCAAAACCTTTGGAAACTTCCGTGAGTACTGCAGAGGCGGCGCATGGGGCGACACCACCACGGCCAGCGCCGAGAAGGGCAGAGAGCTTATCCGCGCAGGAGTAGAGGCTGTTGCGGCCTTTCTGAGAGAAGCTCTCTGAGAGCAATGCAATTATTAACAGCAAATGCGTCCGGCAGTCCTCGTTAAGGGCGCGCCGGACGCATTTTTAAAAGAAGAGGTGAAAGCTAATGTACAAAACTGCGGTTATCAGCGATGAGATAAGTCAGGATCTGCCCACTGCTGCAGCTCTTGCTGTGAAATACGGTCTGGACGGACTTGAGATTCGCTCCGTGAACGAACGCAACCCCTTCCAGATGACGGAAGAGGACTTTCTCTATGTGAAGAAGGTGTGCGATGAGTATGGTCTTGCCATCTGCGGCATAGGCTCACCCCTTTTCAAATGTACCCTCGGCAACGAGGAGGAATACAAGGCGCATCTTGAGGGCCTTGAAAGATGCATCAAAGCGGCAAAGCTCTGGGACACAAAGATAATCCGCGGCTTCACCTTCTGGCATGAAGAGCCGAGAGAGGGCCTGTTTGAGGAAATAGCAGAGAAATTTGCCCCTGTTGTTGCTATGGCGGAGGAAAACGATGTAATCATCGTCATTGAGTCCGAGCCGAGCGTCAATACGGACAATATGCGCTCGCTGTATGATTTTATCACCCTTTTGGGCTCTGACAGAGTGCAGGCTCTCCTTGATCCGGGCAATGAGGTGTCCGATCCTGCCTGCCCGCCTCCTTATCCGGTGGGCTATGAGCTGCTTAAGCCCTATCTCCGCCACATTCATCTGAAGGATGCCCATGTGACCAAGGCCGGCAGTTTTTATGAACCGGCTCTTATAGGTCAGGGCGATGTGGACTACCACGGTCTTATCAAACGCCTGAAGTCTGACGGCTATGATGGGTGGGTCAGTGTTGAGACCCACTACAGAATGAAGAAGTCCTTTGATGAGGAGCAGCTTGCCCGTCCTCAGGGTTCTTCCTTCTCCGATGGCGGATATGAGGCCACCTCGGCATATCTGGATATTCTCCGGGATGAATTTGACTGGATGGGAAAGGGGGCTGAAGCATGAAAAAAGTGCGCTTTGGAATAATCGGCTGCGGAACCATATCCAGGTTTCATGCCACAGCAATTGACCGCATTGAGGATGCCGAGCTCTACGGAGTTTATGACGGCTGGCGTCCCGGTGCTGAGCGCTTTGTAACTGAGCACCCTGCTGTTATTTTTGATAGTTTAGAAGAGCTTCTTGCCAGCCCGGAGGTGGATGCGGTTTGCATCTGCACTCCCAGTGGCCTGCATACCGAACAGGCTGTGGCGGCTATGAAAGCCGGCAAGAGCATAGTTGTGGAAAAGCCTATGAGCCTATCCCTTTCTGACGCTGACCTCCTTATAAGTACCGCGGAGGAGACAGGAGCGAAGGTGTGTGTGATATCCCAGTTCCGCTTCTCCGCGGCCGTGCAGGAGGTGCGACGTGCTCTGGATGAGGGAGCTTTTGGCAAGGTGGTATCCGGAAGCCTGTCCATGAAGTATTTCCGCAGCCATGAATACTACGCCTCCGGCGGTTGGCGAGGCACATGGGCGATGGACGGCGGCGGCTGCCTCATGAACCAGGGCATCCACGGCATAGATGTTTTCCGTTATCTCATGGGTCCTGTGAAGACACTGACCGCAATTACAAAGACCCAGACCAGAAAAATCGAGGTCGAAGACTCTGCTGCCGCGATTCTGGAGTTTAAAAACGGAGCTGTCGGTACCATTCAGGGCTCCACTACCTGCTATCCGGGTTATCCCAGACGCATTGAGATATGCGGCGAGGAGGGCAGTGTGGTGCTGGAAGAGGACAGCATACTGAGCTGGGATCTGCCCATAGAGTGCAGACTGCCGGTTGGTGTGGGGGCAAGTAACGTGGCTTCCTCAGACCCCAAGGCCATAGACGTCAGCGGACATGTGAGACAAATAGGAAATCTTGTGGATTCCATACTCAGAGGTGCGGAGCTTATGGCCCCTGCTGCCTCAGGCCGCCCACCCCTTGAAGTTATTCTTGGTATATACGAATCCTCCGCAAAAGGTGAAGCTGTAGTATTTTAGGGAGAGAAAATATGAAAACCTTTGAAAAGAGAAAGCTGAATGTTCAGATATACGAAAACCGCGGACTTATGGGCTCGGCTGCGGCTGAGCAGGGGGCTGAGTGCCTGAAAAAGCTTCTTGAAAATCAGGAGAATATTAATGTCATGTTTGCCGCTGCTCCTTCCCAGAATGAGCTTCTGGCAGGACTGGTGGCTTCTGATGTGGACTGGACAAGGGTGAATGCCTATCACATGGACGACTATGTGGGGCTGCCTGCTGAGGACAGCCGCCGCTTCCCCAATTTCCTCAAGGAGCGCCTTTTCGACCTTTTGCCCTTCCGAAGTGTCCACTGCATGCCCTCCACTTCCAGCTCCGAGGACGGTGTCCGGGCCGCTGCCGAGTATGACGCGCTCCTGAGAGCCAATCCTCTGGATGTTTGCTTCATGGGCATAGGTGAAAACGGACATATTGCCTTTAATGACCCATGGGTAGCTGATTTCAATGATCCCAAATGGACCAAGGTTGTGGAGCTTGACGAGGTCTGCCGTATGCAGCAGGTTCATGACGGCTGCTTTGCCAGCCTTGAAGAAGTTCCCTCTCAGGCCATGACCGTAACTATTCCTGCCCTTGTCTCTGCCAAAGAAATCTTCTGCGTAGTTCCTGCTGCCACTAAGGCCGCTGCCGTAGACACCCTTCTGCAGGGAGAGATCACTATCGACTGTCCTGCAACGGCACTGCTGGAGCATCCCTCCGCACGGCTTTATCTGGACGCCGATTCGGCGGGAAAGTGGGCGTAATATGACTATAGCCATACAAAATGCCCTTCTGGTGCTGCCGGACGGTATCCGTCCGGGCGGCATCATAATGGAGGACGGCCTTATTAAGGAGGTCTCAGCTGAGCTTTATCCTCAGGCCGACGAGGTTTATGATGCGGACGGATGCTATGTAAGCCCCGGTTTTATAGATCTCCATGTGCACGGAGGCGGTGGCTATGACTTCATGGACGGCACTGTTGAAGCAATGCTGGGGGCTGCGGAAACGCATCTTCGCAACGGCACGACCTTGCTGCTTCCTACTACGGTTGCCTGCTCCGATGACGAGCTTGAGAGAGTGTTTTCCTCCCTGCGTGAGGCCCGGGAAGCTCCCGTACCCAAACCCATTCTCTACGGAGTGCATCTCGAGGGACCCTATATGTCTCCCGTTCAGGCAGGAGCTATTGACCCTGACTACCTGCGTGATCCCAGCGCCGAACATGTGGAAAAGCTTCTGGCCATGGGCGGAGAGGACATAAAGCGCATCACCATTGCAAGCGAGCTTCCGGGAGCGCTGGAAATGTGCGAAAAGCTGAGGGATAAGGGCATAGTGCTGTCCCTTGGCCACACTGATGCGGAGTATGAGAATATCTCCAAAGCTGTTGAGGCAGGCTGCAGTCATGTAACCCACCTGTACTCCGCAATGAGTATGCTGCGCCGCCACAATGCCTACAGGTATCTGGGGCTTGTGGAAACAGCCTATCTTATGGATGAGCTTACTGTGGAGATCATAGCTGACGGAAAGCATCTCCCCCCTGAGCTGCTCAGACTTATCCTTAAGCTAAAGCCCCATGCATCCATATCCCTGATAACGGATGCGGTGCGCGGAGCGGGGCTGGACGATGGCAGTCTCATCCGTCTTGGCAGCCTTGAAAGGGGGCAGGATGCCATAATACGCGATGGGGTGGCTTTTGTGCCCGACGGGAGCTGCTTCGCCGGAAGCGTATGCACTGCGGATCGCTGCATTCGCACAATGCGCGACAAGGCGGGACTTCCTCTCCACGAGGCAGTTACTATGATGACATTCAATCCTGCCTGCGTTCTGGGCCTTGAAATGAGCAAGGGAAAGCTGGAAAAAGGCTACGATGCGGATATCTGTATTTTTGATGAGGATATTAATGTAAGCACCGTGTTTGTCTCCGGTGTAAAGATGTGAAAATCAACACACAGCGCACATAGCGATAGCTGAACTAAAGTCCCCTGAACAATGTTTTCAGGGGACTTTAGTTGCTGCAGCAAAGAAATACTGCCAGAGTATGATGGAATAAAGCGACGGTTTTCTGCCAGAAAACGAGAATTTGCTTGATTATTGCACAGTAGAGAAATATAATAAGAGCAGTATATGTTTCAGAGGTATAGTATGTTTGACAAAGCAGTAAACAGCACCCTTTGCCAGAATGTTGTGGCGCAGCTCAGCAAAATGATACTGGACGGCAGCATAAAAAAAGGCGATATGCTCCCCAGTGAGGCCAAGCTCTGCGAGCTCTTCGGTGTAAGTCGCACCACTGTGCGCAACGCACTTCAGGTGCTGACCCAGCGCAAGATAATAGAGACCCGTCGGGGCAAGGGGAGCATGGTTATAGCTGATAACTTCCCCTACCTGAACGAGGGGCTGAGAGCCAAAATAAACGAGTATGAGAGCAATTTCAAGTACGCGGTGCAGGTGCGCCGTATGCTTGAGCCTCAGATAGCCTTTGAAGCTGCCTGCCGTGCAAGCAGTCAGGATCTGAAGGTGCTCGGCGATATTCAGGAAATGTGCCGCCAGAAACAGGAGGACGGGACTCTTACAACAGACGATATGCGACTGTTCCATCTGCGCATTGCGGACATTGTAAAAAACCCCGTGCTTGTGAGCATGGTGGAGCTTCTCATATCCATGTGTGACGCCCCTCCCGAGACGGAAATACAGGTGCCGAACCCCAATCCGACAGTGCGCCCCGGAGTTTTGCAGGAGCACCAGAAGATTCTGGATGCCATCCGTGAGCGCCGCCCTGAGGACGCATATTTCCTTATGAAAGAAAATATCCATACCTTTGAGAATAACTGCATGAATGAGTATTGAACGCTAAACCCCCACCCTTCCGGGTGGGGGTTAATTTGTTATTTGTCATCTCTGAGGCTTTTGCGGGGCTTTTTAGACTCGTATTCATCCTCGGTCATGCATACAAGAGCGCCGGTGGGACATATGCGGACGCAGGCAGGCTGAAGACCGTGCTTCTGTCTTTCCGCACAGCCGTCGCACTTGCTCATTTTGCCGTCTTTGCCGTAATGTGGGGCGCCGTAGGGACAGGCCATGGCGCAGCTGCGGCAGCCTATGCACAGACTGTTGTCGAAAACTGTGAGTCCGTTTTCATTCTTGCTGATGCAGCATACGGGACAGGCCGGAATGCAGGGAGCGTCATCGCAGTGCATGCAGCTGAGGGAGAGATAGTTGAAGTGACCTTCGTTGAGTGCAGGCTCAAGAACACCCACCCAACGATTGGGCTGCTGAGCTGCTTCAAGGTCTGTGTCGTTCTGGTCCATGCATGCTATGGCGCAGGCTCCGCAGGCCACGCATTTTTCCTTGTCAAGGTCAAATATCATCTTCATGGGGGAGCCTCCTTTCATGCCTTGCGAAGTGCGCAGCGGGCGGATTTGTATCCGGGGAAGCCGGAATAGGGGTCCAGCTCCTCGCTGCTGAGCAGCTTGGTAACATCTGCCTCGGAGTAGCCGTGGAACATGTATATTTCACCTTCGGCCACCATGGCGGTGGGATTGGCTTTGACCTTTATGCTGCCTTGTTTGTTTTCAAGTATGATGTTGTCTCCTGCTTTGATGCCAAGACGCTGAGCATCCTCTATGCTGATGTCGGCGGAGGCGTCGGGGCGCAGGGAACGGGCCCAAGGCACATTATGAAGCCGTGTGTGAATGGCATTGGCGATGCGTACACCGGTGAGCAGCAGGAAGCTCTCTTCCTCATCGGGGCGCAGAGCAGGTTCGTACCAACGGGGGAGAGGATCGTAGTTTCCGCCTATGCCCTCAATAAGCTCGCTCCAAAGCTCAATCTTTCCGGTTTTTGTGGCACAGCCGTGGTCCAGATAGCCGCATTCCTTCCACTTCATCATTTTGGTGGAGCGGACAAAGTCGTCCTTCTCAAGAAGCTCGGTGAAGTCCAGACCCGCGTTGCGGATAACGTGTTCAACACACTTTCTGTAGCCGCCAAGCAGGTATTCGTCGTCAATGCCCAGATATGCGCACAGCTCGCTTATGATCCGCGCGTCGCTGCGGCTTTCGCCCAGAGGCTCAATAGCAGGGCGGTACCATCGGGCAAAGCCGCCGGGGTAGCACTTGAATTCCTCACGCTCAAAGGAGGAGCAGGCGGGCAAAACTATGTCGGCCAGTTTGGCGGTGTCAGTGAGGAAAAGGTCGGTGTCCACAAAAAAGTCCAGTTTCTCTATGGCCTGACGCATGCGGTCGGAATCGGGGAACATCCGGTAGTTCATTCCGTGGGCAACGAGGCATTTGACGGGATAGGGATCCCCGGTGAGTATCTGTCGGGCCATATCCGTGCACTGTATCTGGGTGATCAGTTTGCCCCAGATGGGGAAGCGTGCAGCTCCTATGCGTTTGTCATAGCCTTCGGGCATGTTCTCGATGGCAAAATGCTCGTCATCCGTAACGAAACCTGCACCCATTTCGCAGAAACAGAAATCCAGAGGCTGGTTGCCGCCCAGACGGTTGTAGTTGCCTGTGATTGCAGCCAGAGCGAAAATGGCACGCACGGATTGGAAGCCGTTGGTCTGGTGGATGATGCTGCCGGGACTGTTCTCCACGCTCATGGGCTTGATGGTACCCATCATTTCCGCAGCTTTGATTATCTTCTCTTTGGGTACGGTGGTAATGCGTTCAACCTCGTCGATATCCAGGGAGCAGACATACTCGGCATACTGATCGAAGCCGTGGACATATTTTTCAATGTAGTCTCTGTCGTGGAGCCCCATCTTTATTATCAGTCCTGCAATGCAGCTTGCCAGAAGGCCGTGGGTGCCGGGTTTTACGCGCAGGTGCAGGTCGCAGCTGCGCTCCACAAGGGGAGTGATCCGAGGATCAACAACTATAATTTTTCCTCCCCGTCGGTGGAAGTTGTCAAAGCCGTTGGCATTGGTCATACGGGAATAGTGGGTGGCGCTTGCCCAGGCCACATAGAGATTGGCGTTGGGAATGTCCGGGCGTGCGAATTTGCCGGTCATAGTCAGCCATGCCATGCGATTTGCTGTGAAGCAGGAACTGGACTCGGAGCCGTAGTTCACACTGCCGAAGGCAAAGGCCATACGTTGGAGCATGAAGCGATACCACTTGTCATAACCGGAATAGAAGGCCACGGAATTTGCTCCGTTTTCTTTTTTTGCCTTAAGAAGCTTTTCTGCTATGACGGAATATGCTTCCTCCCAGCTTATGGGCTCAAATTTGCCTTCGCCCCGTTCGCCCACACGGCGCAGAGGCATTGTTACGCGGTCTGCACGATAGATATAAGCGCGGTTGCTTGCGCCCTTGGTGCAGAGCACACCGTTGTTCATGGGGTGACCCATGCTGCCCTCCACCTTTATGAGCTTTCCGTCTTTGACATAGGCGTCAATACCGCAGTGGCAGAGGGGAGTGCATATATCGCACATGGTCTTTTTCACCTGTATACCTGTGTCCTCGCCGGGGATCTTTGCTTTTATTTTTTTCTCAAGCTCGGTCAAATCACTCACCTCCCAGTTTCCTGATAATGCCTTCGGGGATGCCGCCTCTGGCCAGTATAAGCCTTCCGGCCTCTGTTATAGCTGCGTCGGGGTGAACTGCTTTACGGAGCAGCAGATTTTTTACGGGACCTGAAAGGGCAGCATTATCGAGAATGTTCAAAGCGACTATTTTGCCGTCAGCAACGGTCAGCTCTATGCGCCAGCTGCCGTCCTCTGCGGCATGAATTATTTTTTCGCCCGGTGCGTAAACATCGCCTACACTGATAAAGTCTGTATCCATATAGTGGGTAATGTTCTGTATAAGATTTCCGGAATACTGCTCGCATCCTCCCGCTGCATTGCAGCCGGCTACGCGGCCCTGCATAGCGGAGTTGGCCCAGAGTCCGATATAGGCATTGCCCTGCCCAAGAATATTTTCACATTCGCAGCAGTCGCCTGCGGCATATATGCCGGGGACGCTTGTTTCCATGGAAAGATCGGTCTTGATGCCAAAGCCCACGGAAATCTCATTCCTGTCTATAAAGCCGAGATTGGGACGTATGCCGGAGCAGAACACAACAATATCGGCCTCGGTGCGCTTGCCGTTGGCAAAATGGCAGACTAAGCCGGATTCGGTTTTGCTGACAGCGGTGACAGGGGAGCCGAGAAGCAGTTTCACACCGGCTTTCTCAAGTCTTTGGGCAATGATGTCGGCAGTGGACTCATAGGCGGAGGCGGGGAACATGCGGCATTCCATATCTGCGAGAGTGGTTTCGATACCGCGCTTTGTCAGCAGCTCCACAAGCTTTATACCAACCATCTGAGCCCCTATGACAAGGGCGGAGCGGATATCGCTGCCCAGAGCCTTCTCCAGACGTCTGGCGTCAGAGGCAGTGCGCATGGTGAACACGCTTTTTTCGGGCAGGGGACCGATGGGCGGGATGACCGCAGAAGCTCCGCTTGAGATTATAATGCGGTCATACTGCCTTGCACTGCCGTCGGAGAGGACGATTTCCTTTTTGGCGGCATTGAGCCTTTTTACAGGAGCGGAGCAGAATATCTCCGCGCCCAGATCAGTCTTTACCTTTTCCAGATCTCCCATGGGGAACATGGCCTTTTCCTCAATTTTGCCGGAGACATAGTAGGTTGTAAGCATGGGGTTGTATGGCGCTTCGCCGGTGTCTGAATATATATGTATTACAGCGTTGGGATCCTGGCGCCTTATTGCCGCGGCTGCGCTGTAGCCCGCGCAGCCGAAGCCGATTATGGCAAAGGTTTTCATGGAAGGCCTCCTTATCAAACCGATTGTCGGTAAATCAATTATATCATCAATGCTGTAGGTTTGCTGTATTATTTTAAAAGTCTACTTATACAGTTCCAATTTAACATAAGTATTCTTAAAATACAAGTCAAAACTGAATGTTGTAAAACAATGCTAAAAAAACAACAATTCATTGTAGAAAATAACAAAATTAATAAAAATATCATTTAATATCTTGAAGTTTGCTACAAAAGACATTATAATCAACTTGAATATGCGGCTTGATATCCTGTATTTTTGGTAATAACAGGTTACAAGTAAAAAGGCCGCAGGAAAGAGAGGATGAAACTGTGTCTGAACTTAAAGCCGGCGTACAGAAACGCCTTAGCACAAGAAATCTTATTATCGTTCTGGCCTGCATAGTAATTTACTTTGCTATAACGGCTATCCCCCTGCCTCAGAGTGAGGGTGCTTTGACCATACAGGGTCTTAAGGCTATCGCACTGATGGTGTGCGCACTTATTTTCTGGATTCTTGACGTTCTCCCTATCGGTGTAACCGCACTGCTTTTCACCGTTCTGCAGCCCATCTGCGGCACTGTGAATCCCGGAGCCATGAGCTCCAACTTCCTGCCCACCACCTTCTTCTTCTCCGTTGCCTGCTTCCTGATCGGTCAGGCTCTGCTGGAGACCGGTCTGGGCAACCGCATAGTACTTGGCCTTATGAAGATCTCCGGCAACAAGCCCAAGAGACTTCTCTTCCTCCTGATGTGTGCTACCAGCCTTATATCTTTTGTTATTGCCAACCTTGCTCTCTCTGCGCTGATGGTACCCCTGCTCATGAAGATTTTCAAGGATAATGACCTTGAACTTGGCAAGAGCAACTTCGCCAAGGCCTGCATGATCGGTGTTCCCGTTGCTGTATCCATCGGCGGTATAGGTACTCCCGCAGGCTCTCTGCCCAACTATCAGGTTATCGCTCTGGCTCAGTCTGTTGCCGGCGAGACCATCACCTTCGGTCAGTGGGCGGCAATCGGCATTCCCCTTGCTGTTATCCTCACTCCTCTGGCTTATCTGGTAATCGTGGCTATCTTCAAGCCCGAGATCAAGACTCTCAGCAATGTAACCGGCGAGGAGCTTAAGGAGCTTGGCCGTATGTCCGTAAAGGAATGGGGCTTCATCATCATCTTCGCAGCCCTCATCGTTTCCTGGTTTGTTACCGATTATCCCATGCCCGTAACCGGCATGATTGCAACCTGTCTCTTCTTCCTGCCCAAGCTTGAGATACTTAACGGCGAGAGTTTCAAGAAGGCCATTAACTGGAATGTTCTGATGCTTATCTGCGGCTCTACCGGCCTTGCAATGGCAATTTTCCAGACCGGCGCCGCCGCATGGATAGCCAATACCGTTATGGCTCCCTTCACCAGCGCAAGCCCCATCGTTATGATCCTCGTGGTCGTGGCTTTCATCGTTTTCGCCCACGTCCTCATTCCTGTCAACCCATCCATGGTTGCTGTTTTCGTCCCCATCGTGGCCCTCTTCGCTCCTACCATGGGCATCCCTGCAGCAGCTCTGCTTCTGCCCCTTGGATACGCCGTCAACTGCGCATTCATCCTGCCTCTGGACGCTGTTTTCGCAATCACCTATGCCCCCGGATGCTACAGCATGCGCGACCTTGCCAAGGTCGGTATTCCCCTCTCTGTGCTGTGGGTTATCGTTGGCACTCTCATCATGATACCCTTTATATAAACCTCTGTAAATTGAGAATACATAGCATGTAACCGCATGTAACCGATAGCAATACCCCGTATCCTTCAAGGCGAAGGATACGGGGTATTGCTGCCTTTATTTTATTCTTTCGCCTGATCCATCGCCCTGCGTATATAGGCCCGCTCATATTTGAGACGGGCGTAACGCAGCACCTTGCGGTAGTAGAAGGGGTTGCTGAGACCGCCCACCATTCCTACAATGGGAATACCCTGTATGAATTTCATAACTAAGAGGTCTGTTGCGAAGACCGAAGCCGTGCGCTCTATCTGGGAGTCAAAGGCCTCGGGCCTTTTGGGAATATACCTGGAATCCTCCAGCATTTTTTCCACAAGCGAATCCTTCTGCACCCATTCCTCACCGGAGAGCATGGCAGCCTCCAGCATATACAGAATCAGAAGCTCGTCATCAATGCTTTCAACGGGCCGCCCGTACTGTCCGGCTGCCTCGCGGACTCCACGCAGCAGCATGGTCACAAAAAGTACGATGTCCGGAATACCAACACCCAGAAAGCCGAGGCCTACACCCTCTGCCGTGGTGAGCAGCATGCAAAGCCCATCGCTTTTCACACCGCTGCTTTCAAGAGCACTCAGGGAAGCGGAGGAGCCGTCCATCATGAAGTTAAGCTCCCTTGCCATGAAGCGGCGCTTTGCACCCTTGGAGTCAATAGTCTTGTCTATAAGCCAGTCGCCATAGTCAAATACAGCTCCGAAGGCCTTGCAGAATGCCCACTCCAGCTTTTCACGGACACCATCGGGTATTTTGTTTTTCAAGGCATCCATGGGCGAAGCACCGGCGCGGTGCATTGCTGCGCGCTGCATCAGCTGCTGGCTGCGGCAAAGCTGGGTCCAGCGACGGGAGAGAGCGGTGGATACAGATGACATTTGCGGGCCTCCTGTTGGATATGTCTTGGTTTATTATATTTCCTGATTCTTCATTTTTCAACTGCGGGAAGCGTGCTGTTTTCCCTGAAGCAGGGTGAAGTTATTCCTTTTGAACTCAATCAGCCCCTCATCTCTCATGCGTCCAAGCTCTGTGCTCATGGCGCTGCGGTCAACGGAGAGAAAGTCTGCCAGCTGCTGGCGGTTAAAGGGGATGGAAAAGCTGGCGCTTGAATGTTTGCCTGCTTCGACAGAAAGATAGGAGACAAGCTTTTCCCTTGTGCTCCGCTGGGACATATGCCCCAGCTTCTGCACAAGCCCCCGATTCTTTTCCGAAACGGCATAAAACAGGTTGCGCACAACCGTGGAGTGAAAGCGGCAGGCACCGGAGCATACCGTGAGCAATCGCTCCACATCCAGACAGATAACAGCGCTGTCCAAAACCGCAAGCACATCGTTGAGAAGAGGGCTGCCATGTGAGGAGGCATAGGCTTCCCCAAACATATCTCCGGGAGCCACGGAGCCAAGTATGCTGCGCTTGCCCCAATAGTCGTCCTGCTGAATGTGGAGACAGCCCTCCGCCAAAAGAAGTATATGAGCGAGCCGCTGCCCCTGACGGAGTACGAACTCCCCCTTTTTATATAGCCTGAGCTTAGCGTCCATGCAGCCCAGCATGGCGCTTATTTCACCCTCGTCCAAGCCGATAAAGAGCTTTGTTTCTTTCAACAGACCAAGATATTCCTGCATAAATACCGCCTTTTGTTGTAAAAACAACAGACTTATTATGCTTACTATAGTATAATTCAATCAGAAAGACAAGGAGGTATTTGTTATGATCAGAAGAATTATTCGTATAGATGAAGATAAATGCAATGGCTGCGGACTCTGTGCCAAAGCCTGTCACGAGGGTGCCATCGGCATGGTGGATGGCAAGGCAAAGCTGCTGCGGGAGGACTATTGCGACGGTTTGGGTGACTGCCTGCCCGCCTGCCCCATGAACGCCATATCCTTTGAGGAAAGGGAAGCCCCTGCTTATGATGAGGCCGCTGTTATGGCGGCGAAAAAGGCAAAGGAGGCCGCACTGCCCTGCGGCTGTCCCGGTTCCCAGTGCCGAAGCATGGAACCCACCGCTGATGCTGCAGAAAACGATGTGCCCGGCCAGCTGAGCAATTTCCCTGTTCAGATCAAGCTGCTGCCTCCCAATGCGGCTTGCTTCAGAAATGCCCATCTGCTCATAGCTGCCGACTGCACCGCCTATGCCTACGGAAACTTCCACAGAGACTTTGTCCGCGGGAGGGTAACACTCATTGGCTGCCCCAAGCTTGACGCAGTTGACTACACCAATAAGCTTGCCGAGATACTGCGGCTCAACGACATCCGCTCCGTCACCCTCACCCGCATGACTGTGCCCTGCTGCGGAGGGCTGAGCAATGCTGTGCTCCGCGCCATTGAGCAAAGCGGAAAGGACATTCCCCTTCGCATCGTGACCATAAGCCCCGACGGAAAGGCTGTGGGCTGAGCAGAGGACGGGAATTCACTTGAAGATACAAGGTTTCAGACATAAAAACATGATAAATCCCTCTGTTTTCCGCTGGAAAACAGAGGGATTTACTTTGTTTCAGTCAGTTCTGCTCAAAAAGGGGAGTGGAGAAATAGCGCTCGGCGGTGTCGGGCAGGACGGTTACAACGGTCTTGCCGGGGCCAAGCTTTTTTGCCAGCTGTATGGCGGCTGCCACGTTGGTGCCGGAGGAAATGCCGCACATGAGGCCCTCCTTGCGTGCCAGCTCACGGGCGGTGGAGATGGCCTCCTCGTCGGAGACTATGTATATATGCTCATAGATTTCGGTGTTGAGTATGTCGGGAATAAGACCGTCGCCTATGCCCATCTGGAGATGAGCGCCCACAGTGCCGCCTGCCAGAATAGCAGCGTTTTCAGGCTCGACTGCCCATATAGTCATGTGGGGATTGAGGGCCTTGAGCGTTTCACCGATGCCGGTGATAGTTCCTCCGGTACCTATGCCGGAGCAGAAGCCGTCAATAGGACCGCCTACCTGCTCCAGAATTTCAAGACCGGTCTGGTGGCGGTGAATCATGGGATTGGCGGGGTTTGTGAACTGCTGGGGTACAAAGACCTTGGGATCATCTCTCTCCATCTGCAGTGCGGTCTGAAGGCATTTTTCTATGGCATCGCCGATGTTGCCCTCGTCGTGGATAAGCACAACGTCTGCGCCGTAGTGACGCATAAGCTTCATGCGCTCCACGCTGACGGAATCGGGCATGATTATCCGCACCTTATAGCCAAGCACGGCACCCACAAGGGCGAGACCTATACCCTGATTGCCGGATGTGGGTTCAACGATGATGCTGTCGTGGTTGATTTTGCCCTGCTGTATGGCATCCATTATCATGTTGTAGGCAACGCGGGTTTTTATTGAACCGCCTACATTAAGACCTTCATATTTTACGAGTACGCGTGCAGCGCCTTCGGGGACCATGTGGTTAAGCTGCACGAGGGGAGTGTGTCCCATTGCGTCCAGTATGTTCTGATAGATCATTTATTGTTCTCCTGCCTGAAAAAACGATATGGCATGATTATAGCAGATTGCGGAGATATTACAAGGGAAACATGCTCTGAAAATCATGTTTCGGAAGAGCCTTTCGCCGAAGAAGGGCTGGCGTTAAACCCAAGGTTTTCTGTAATAAAGTATTCATTGCAGTGAGATAAGGGGAAAAGCCGCTGAGGTTTCGCAGGATTCCTCAGCGGCTTTTTAACAAATGTATGTTAAGCTAATATCTGCTTCATAATCAGGCTCCTGACGCTGAGCGCACCGCTGCCTGCATAGCGGATGTAAAGGGGCAGTGTGCCCTTCAATTGGAGGCTTATGGGTTTGGTAGTCTGCCATAGTTCCGAATCCTCAGATGATACGGCAATTTCAGCCACCGGTTCTGCTCCGCCTGTCGGCTCCTGACTGTACACTGACAGCACACCCTGTCCCTTTCCGCGCAGCACAAGGGAAAGCTCAGTCCACCCATCAAAGGCAAAATACTTCCAGCCAAGTGTTACGCCATCGCTTACATTGGCCACATAGTGAAGGTCTTCCGCCTCCTCAAAAATGAAGGGCAGGTTTTCCTTGAGGTCCTGACCGAAAACTATTTTGCCCATGGCAGTACTTGCTGTCAAATGGCATACATATCCTGCGCTGTACTCGCCTGTTCCGGCAAGCGCAGCTCCGTTCAGACCGCAGCTGGTGATTTCCACCTGAGGAATGGAACCGTCGGGCAGAATGGCCACCGGCTGGGCGCAGCCCTGGCGGGAGGACTCGGTAGCATGGGTCTGGCGATGGTAGAAAATATACCACTGGCCATTCACTTCCACTAAGCCGCCGTGGTTGTTTCCGGTCATATTCACAGCGTCGGTACGGCTACCGAGACCCACATCGCCGTTGGAGACTATGGTGCCGCCGTACACAAAATCCCGGTCAGGATAGGGGCTGGTGGCGTAGCACAGCTCATGACTGAGCTGACTGGAGTACACCAGATAATAGATCCCGTTGATTTTACGCATGGAGGCCGCCTCAAAGAAGGCGTGGCCCTCAAAGTCGGTTCTGTCGGCATTGACTATGCCGGGGGCACACATTTTCGCCTCTGCCTTCGCAGTCACCATATCCTTTTCCAGCTCGGTCACCATGCAGCCGGGGCTTGGAACAATTGGGGGGAGATCGGGGTGAAAGACAGGTTTGGGAGCGAAGCCATAGTAGAGGTACACCCTGCCGTCGTCATCAACGAATACAGCGGGATCAAAGGGCAGGTGCTCGTTAAGTATTCTGCCGTCGGCATAGTGGACATGTCCGTAGAATTCGAAAGGTCCGGCAGGGGAATCGCTGACCGCCACGCCAATCTCGGGATAAAAACTGAAACAGTAGTATAGATAATAGCGCCCATCGCTGCCCTTCACTACATCAGGCGCCCACAGCTGCATCCTGTCATCTTTGTTGGAGGGATCCTGAGTGCGGCGGTAGGAAATGCCCTCATATCGCCAGTCGGACAAATCGTCCACCGGAGCAGACCAACTCACGTAGTGCCCGGGGCAGTAAATCCTGCCGCCTGCCTCGTCATGGGAACCGTAAATATAGACTCGCCCATCAAAAACACGGGGTTCGCCGTCCGGCACGTACTCGTGCAGCGGCAGATAAGGATTGAAAGCCTGTTTCTTCAATGTTATTCTCCTTAATATCCAAATTCAGGAATTTGCCCGAAAGCACTGGTTTTTGGGGCAAACGCATTATAACATAGTGTGACGTAACTTGCCAGAGGATATTGGGTGGCTTTCCGTTTCAATCAAACAAGGCACTTATAATCGGAATAGTTTACCTGACCGTGCATCCCGTCCAAACCACCGGTGATCAGTTCCCTGACCATAAGACATTCCGGTGCGGGCAGCCCTACGGATTCGTGGGCGGTGATGCCAAAAGGCTCGGAAGTCACAAAGCCGCGGCTGCGGTAGTTCATGGGATTGCCCTCCACGATGACGGCCTTGTAGCCAAGGGCTTTCGCCTTTTCAAAGCCATATTCGATCAGCTCCTTGGATATATGCTGCCGCTGAAGCTCGGTTTTTACGGCAACGGGGGACAGGAGCAGCAGCTCATCCTCATATTTACCCTCCAGATGGAAACGGGAGAAGATGGCAAGGCCAATTACTGCGTCCCTCTCATCCACCATGATCAGCTCCAGCTCCGGCACATAGAAACGCTTGGCGCGGATCTCCTCCACA
>JAZNZM010000129.1:0-5446 GCA_045594965.1 Oscillospiraceae bacterium
GCGGGCTTTGGCTGCCTGTGCTACTGCATTCAGAGCTTCTTCGCCTTGGGGCTTCCCTTGATCGCCCCGTTATTCTGGATATTTTTTGGACTTCTTTTCTCTGAGGAAGAGACTGTGCCTCCTAATATTATGTCAACTTAAAAATAGGTGCCGTTCGCAAATTGGACGGCACCTATTTATTATATTTATAAGTTTTAAGTGTGTTTTTTCCATTGTTCAAATGTAAGACCGTAAATATGCAGCTGTTCGGGAGTTTCGCCGCAGTTTTCATCTTTATCACTTTGGACGCCTTCAAAATGCATACCCAGTTTTTTCATAAGTCTGAGGGATTTATTCGTATCGGTGGTCTCTGCAAAAATCCTTTGCGCTGACAAGCTGTTAAAGCCATAGTCGATCACCGCGCCGCAGGCTTCGTAGGCATAGCCTTGACCCCAAAAGCTACGGTTGAAGAACCAGCCTATTTCGTAAACAGCATCCGCCTGCTCATTAAAAAGGATGTAGCCTATCATTTTGCCGCTTTCTTTATGCACCGCCGCCAGAGCTCCTCTTTTTTCAATGCAAAAGGAGCTGAGAAATTTTTCGGTTTTTTCCAAATCATAGGGTTCCTCGGAAAACTTCATAGTCTCAGCATCTCCAAGAATTTCCCGGAGATCGGCGGCATCCTCCAAAATAAAATCACGGATGAGCAGCCGGGCGGTCTGAAAATATGTGGACATTACCGCTCCCCTTTCTGAATTGCGCACAATTACGTCATTTCATATTATGTAAACTCATTTTAGAAAACTGATAGCAGTTGGATATATCTAAATTGATCTTACAATAACATTCATAAACCAAAAAAGCCTCTGTGTCAAGACAACAAAAAAGACCGTGATAATCACGGTCTTTTTGTTTTCACTTGGATCAGCCCTGGCTGGTAGTGTAGTTGGGAGCTTCCTTTGTGATATAGATATCGTGGGGATGACTCTCACGGAGACCTGCAGAGGTGATGCGGACGAACTTGCTCTTGGTGCGGAGAGCTTCCATATTGGGAGCGCCGCAGTAGCCCATACCGGAGCGGATACCGCCAAGCATCTGGAAGATGGTGTCGGAAACAGGTCCGCGGTAAGGCACACGGCCTTCAACACCTTCGGGAACAAGCTTCTTGTTGCCTTCCTGGAAATAACGGTCCTTGGAGCCGTTTGCCATAGCGGCGAGAGAGCCCATACCACGGTAAACCTTGAACTGACGGCCCTGGAACATCTCGTTCTCGCCGGGGCTTTCCTCGCAGCCTGCAAGGAGAGAGCCCAGCATGACAACACTGCCGCCGGCTGCAAGAGCCTTAACAACATCGCCGGAGTACTTGATACCACCGTCGGCAATGATGGGAACGCCGTACTTGTCAGCTGCTTCTGCGCCCCCAAGAACAGCGCTCAGCTGGGGAACACCGATACCTGCAACAACACGGGTAGTGCAGATACTTCCGGGGCCGATACCGACCTTGACGCAGTCTGCGCCGGCCTTGATGAGAGCCTCGGTAGCTTCGGCGGTAGCAACATTACCGGCAATAAGCTGAATGTCGGGGAATGCGTTCTTTACGATGCCAACATTGCGCATGATGTTTGCGCTGTGGCCGTGAGCGGAGTCAAGAACAAAGGCGTCAACGCCTGCGTCTGCCAGCTCCTTGGCGCGCTCGAGGAGGTCATTGGTGACACCCAGAGCAGCGGCGCAGAGAAGACGGCCGCGGCTGTCCTTGGCTGCATTGGGATAAGTGAGAGCCTTTTCAATATCCTTGATGGTGATGAGGCCCTTGAGGTGATAGTTAGCGTCTACGATGGGGAGCTTTTCGATCTTATGTGCGCCCAGAATGGCCTTTGCCTCTTCAAGAGTGGTGCCTTCCTTGCCGGTAACCAGATTGCTCTTGGTCATGACATCACCGATAAGGCGGCTGTAGTCGGTCTCAAACTTCATATCGCGGTTGGTGATGATGCCAACAAGTCTGCCATTATCATCAACTACGGGAACGCCGGAGATACGGAACTTTGCCATGAGAGCCTCAGCCTCTGCCAGAGTGCGATCAGCGGTCAGAGAGAAGGGGTTGGAAATAACGCCGTTTTCGCTGCGCTTGACAAGATCCACCTGCTCAGCCTGAGCCTCGATGGTCATGTTCTTATGGATAACACCGATACCGCCTTCGCGGGCCATGGCGATTGCCATTCTGGACTCGGTAACAGTGTCCATAGCAGCACTCATGATGGGAATATTGAGCTTGAGATTCTTGGTCAGTCTGGTGGTGAGGTCGATCTGAGAAGGAAGAACATTGCTCTCAGCGGGAACCAGAAGAACGTCGTCATAGGTCAGACCCTCACCGACAAAACGATGTGCATAAGATTCGTAAGACATATGTTATCACCCCATAGTAAAATTATTTTACTTATTTTAGCACGAAAAATGGGAAAGTCAATAGTTTTTTGACGCTTGGAATCAAGAAAAATATGCCTTATTTTATTCTCCGCCGCTTCTTGCGTAATAGAAGATATACTGCTGAGCCAGACCTGCATAGTCCCCAAGACTTTTAGGGTCAAAATCCGGTGCAAAGTGCTCCTTAAGCGCCCTCTTCATCCAAACATCTATGGGGAAAGCCTCCATATGCCCCAGACCGAAGAGCAAGGCGCAGTTGGCAACCTTAATACCTACTCCTCTCATGGCAAGAAGCCCTTTCAGCGCAGCTGCCTCATCGGCTGCGGCAAGGGCATCCAAATCCACTTCTCCCGACACAATTGAACGGGCCGCGCTCACAATATACTCGGCACGGTAGCCGCTGCGTATAGGGGAAAGATCCTCAGGTTCAAGAGCGGCTATGGTCTCCGGTGATGGGAAGGAATAAAACTCTCTGCCCTCAAACACCAGCATTTCACCCCAGCCACGGCAAAGTTTTTCCACTATGCCTTTAATACGGGGTATGTTGTTGCACTGGGAGATTATAAATGAGCACAGCGCTTCCCAACGCTCCTGACGGAGTATGCGTATTCCGGCTCCGTAATCAGCGCAGCGGTCAAGATACTCTCCACCCTTAAAGCCCAGACGTATGGACTCATAATCCCTGTCCATGTCAAGATAGTCTCTCCAGAGGCTATTGTAGTCCTCAGCTTCGCAAATTATGTAAACCGATTCTCCCTCAGTAACCACTTTTGCGGCTCTGCCGCATGCTACTCCCCAGTAGTCTCCCTTCTCATCGGCATTCCAGCGGAAACACTGGCCGCACTCAAAGGTCTTGACGGGGTCTATCTCTCTGAGAGAGCCCAAATATATTTTTTTCAATTCACGCTCTTGCATAGGCACCTCGCTGAATATATAATACGGTATTATAAATCTTTATTTCCGTAATTTCAACTTTCTTTGACTGATACAGCGGTGATATATATGAATAACAAGAAAAACCCATGGGCTGTATGCATAGGCTGCACCTTGCTCCTCTTTTGCACGGTTGGCCTCACCACAAGTTCCTTTTCCGTATACCAGCCCTATCTTATAAGCATAATAGGTCTCAGCAACACTCAGGCATCCACGGTTATCACCGTGCGAAGCCTCAGCTCCCTTGTGGGCATTATCTTTGTGCAAAAGTATATTTCCCTTATGGGACTTCGCCGCGGCATGATAATAATGAATCTTCTTGCGGCTCTGAGCTTCTTTGTCTTTGGCCTTGCCGACAATTTCTCAAGCTGCTGCGCTGCCGCAGCAATGCTTGGTCTTTGCTACGGTCTGGGAGGCACTGTGAGCGTATCCATTGCCATAAAGAGAGTGTTTGCATCCCACCAGACTCTTGCTCTCGGTATTTGCTCGGCCGGAACAGGAGTTGCCACCATTGTCTGTCCGCCCATAGCCACAGCTCTTATCTCCGGCTTTTCCCTTCGCCACGCTCTTTGGGCAGAGGGTGCCTTCCTCCTTTTGGCCAGCATTGCCACCTTTATTCTCATCGGTCCCAAAGTCAATAACAGGCCCCCCGAACTCAAACAGAGCGACATCCGTGCTCCCCGTTCTCCCGGAGAGAAAAAATCCTTTATTATCGTCTGCGCTGCCAGCCTTCTCATAGGCGCTATGGGCAACACAGGCTGGAACCATCTCAGCGTGCTATATTCCACTGAGGGTGCGGATCCTCTCACCGTTTCAAGGCTTATATCCTTTATAGGGCTTGCCCTTACCGCCGGAAAGGTGCTTTACGGAGAGCTAAGCGACCGCATGGGCGGCAGGAAAACCGCCATTTGCTTTTGCAGCGTCCTTATCCTTGGAGAAATTCTGGCCTGCTTTGCCGGACTTCTGGCTATGCCCGTTGCTCTTATGAGCATGCTTTGCATGGGCATAGGACTGCCCATTTCCACAGTAGGCTTCTCCAGTATGGCCTCAGATCTGAGCACAGCCGCCCACTATCCCTCATCTCTACGCGCTTTCCAGCTATGGTACATGATAGGCACCTTTGCCACCGGCCCCATCCCCGGAATCATAGCCGATCACTGCGGCAGCTACATCCCCTTTTATTACATACTCAGTCTTTGCGCAGCAGTAACCCTTTGCCTTGTTATTTGGGCATACAAAATTGGAAAAGAGGATAAACGCAATGCATGAATCCATTTTATATTATGGCCGCCCTGATAAGGGCAGCCGCAGCCTGCTCGAAGAAAACTGTTACGATCTTCTTGACTCCCTTGGCATTGAATTCACCCGTGTGGACCACGATGAGGCCATGAGTATGGAGGATCTGAACAAAGCCGATGAAATCCTTGGCTGCACAATTGCCAAAAACCTCTTTCTCACCAACCGCCAGCAGACGGACTTCTATCTTCTAATAATGCCCGGAAGCAAGCCCTTCAAGACCAAGTATCTCTCCGCCCAGCTTGGCTGCTCCCGCCTGAGCTTTGCTTCCGGAGAGCAGCTCGAGGCGCTTCTTGGTGTTAAAAGCGGCTCTGCCAGTCTGCTGGGGCTGATGAATGACAGAGATAAAAAGGTCAGACTGGTTTTTGACAGGGAGCTTCTTAATGAAAAGCTCTTCGCCTGCCACCCATGCAGGAACACCTCTTCCATAGCCTTTTCAACGGAGGACATGCTGATTAAGCTCATTCCCGCTCTGAGGCACGAAATTGCCGAAGTTGAGCTCCCCTGGGAGTTTGAGTAGAGCAGCCGGTCTGCAGCGCGCCGGGGTCGCTGCGCCCAATGTAAATAAAGAGAAAAAAGAGACCGACTCTCGTCGGTCTCTTTTTTCAGCATTAATAATAACGCTTGTTCTTGTTCTTACGAGCGGCCTCGCTCTTCTTGCGGCGCTTGACGCTGGGGCTCTGGTAGAACTCCTTCTTGCGGAGATCGGCCATAACACCGGCCTTGGCGCAGCTGCGCTTAAATCTCTTCAGCGCATTGTCCAGAGATTCGTTCTCCTTGACGTAGATTTCAGACATTTATTTCCCTCCCTCCAAAT
>JAZNZM010000130.1:0-2372 GCA_045594965.1 Oscillospiraceae bacterium
CAACTGCACCTTCGGCTGCATGGGTCTCGGCGACTGCGTGGAAGCCTGCCCCAACGGCGGCGTTGAGATCCGGGACGGTCTCGCCCGTATCAACTACTCTATCTGCAACGGCTGCGGCGGCTGCGCCAAGGCCTGCCCCAACGGCGTTATCTCCATTCTCCCTGCCGACATTCCCGTGCTGGTTGCCTGCTCCAACAAGGACAAGGGCGCCGTTGCACGCAAAAAGTGCACCGATGCCTGCATCGGCTGCGGCATGTGCATGAGAAAGTGCCCTCAGGGCGCTATCAAGGTGGAGAACAATCTCGCCCGTATCGACTACGAAAAGTGCGACGGCTGCGGCACCTGCGCCAGCGTCTGCCCTGCAAAGTGCATCCTCTAAGTCGAAAAAATTTTACAGAACAAAAAGGCATTGGAACTTCCGTTCCAATGCCTTTTGTTGTATAATGGCCTTGGTGAATTGTTATGACTTTTTGGAAAAAGCATAAAAATGATATACTGCTTATTCTCGCGGTGCTCATTGCCGCTGGGGGACTCTGGCTCTACACCTCCTTTGGACGGGCTTCAGGAGCGGAGGTATGTGTAAGTGTGGACGGTGAGGAGCTTTTGCGGCTTCCCCTTTCCGAGGATACCAGAGAGACTGTTGGCAACGGGGAGAAATTCAATGTAATTGTTATCTCCGGCGGAGAGGCATGGGTAGAGGATGCAAGCTGTCCCGACCATGTGTGCGTGCAGAGCGGCAAAGTCAGCCTTGACGGGCAGACGATCGTGTGTCTGCCCAATAAGCTGGTGGTAAGCATTCTGGGCGGCGAGGACAGCGGATTGGACGGTGTGGCAGGATGAAAACAAAGAGACTTACTCTGTATGCCCTTTTGCTTGCTCTCGCCCTGATACTCAGCTATCTTGAAAGCCTTATACCGCTGAGCTTTGCCGTACCCGGAATAAAGCTGGGACTACCCAATGTGGCCATAGTGTTTGCCCTGTATAAGCTGGGAGGCAAGGGCGCCTGGTCCATAAGCATTCTGAGAGTGATACTTGTGAGTATTCTTTTCGGCAATGTAATGACTATGATTTATTCCCTTGCCGGAGCAGCGCTGAGCCTTATTGTAATGTGGCTTCTGAAAAAAAGCAGGAAGTTTTCCTCCGTGGGCGTCAGCGTGGCCGGCGCACTGGGGCATAACACAGGGCAGATACTCACTGCAATGCTTCTTCTTGAAACCGGTGGCATAATCTATTATCTCCCCGCTCTCTGCGTCAGCGGCGCTGTCAGCGGTGTGCTGATAGGCTTGTTGGGTGGAATATTGGTGAAGAGAATCAAATACTGAAAAAAACGGAGCCTCATTCTGAGACTCCGTTTTGATATTCACTTTCTCTTTTTCAAATCGTCAGGCTCGAAAACTACCTTTTCATACTTTTTGCAGTCAAGCTCAATGCCTGTCCAGTCGGAATGGAAAATGCCTGTCTGCTTTATGAGGATATCATAGAGCACATCGTATTCCTGCCCGTCCTCGCCCACTTCGGGAATGGTGGAGTAGGGGAGGGTCTTGTGGTAGGAGATATGGTGTCCCTTGTAGTTGTACTCATAGTTGCAGCGGATGCGGCAGCCCCACATTTCCTCGAATTCGCAAAGGCTCTCAAGGTCGCGCATGATGGGGTCATCGCTCTCGTCATAGAGATTCTCAAGGGTGGTCTTGGTATAGTCGGAGCGGAACTGAATGGGAACCCCACGGGCCATGAAGCGCTTGATGAAAGGCTCAATGCGGTTGGAGGGGTAGTCTGCAAAAAGAACGCAGTTGATACGGGTGGGCACCTTGATTTTGTCGAAAATACCGTCGCTGCCTTCCTCAACATAGGCCTCAAGATGACGGGAAACATTGACACAGGTGAGTTTGTCAATATTTCGGTTGAGGAACTCAACAACCTGCTCCTCGCTGTATTTGTGCATGACGGGGAGGGTGGTGTTTATAAAGACGCGGTGGCCTGCAGGGACGGCGTCCAGCATAGTCTGGAGGCACTCAAGGTCTGCAAGGGGCTCGCCGCCGGTGAACACAAAGTCGCAATGGGGGGTTACGGAATGGATGTATTTGATACTGTCTATTATCTTTTCGGCGCTGAAGCCTTCGTTGTTTGCGTATTCAGCTTTGTTGATGCAGAAGGGGCAGTTGTTGCAGCAGTCATAGGGGACAAAAATGGTCACCGTGGCGCCGCCCGCTCTGGTTTTGTAAAGCTTGCTCATTTATAATCTCTCCAAAATGTGTTTTATGTCGAACAGTATAACTGTATCATTCTCAAGAAGAATAGTCAACACAATAAATAGGGTGAAAAAAATAACTTTCACAGCTTTAAGAGCTTTTGAGGGGAATAAGTACATAAAA
>JAZNZM010000131.1:0-5015 GCA_045594965.1 Oscillospiraceae bacterium
GACGGCGACCTGACCTATTCCGCTCTGGCCGCTTACAAGGACAGCCTTGAAAACGTTCTCCTCGTCGACGCCGGCGACCATATCCAGGGTACCGCTTACGGCTCCATGGACAAGGGCAAGACCATCATCGACCTGATGAACGCAGCAGGCTATGATCTGGCAACTCTGGGCAACCACGAGTTTGACTACGGCATGGACGGCCGCATCAAGGTCACCGACGAGTGGGCCAAGTTCCCCTATGTTTCCGCAAACTTCTACCACGAAAAAGACGGCGTTGCAGGCGAGAGCGTTCTCGACGCATACAAGGTCTTTGAGGTGGGCGGCAAGAAGATAGCCTTCGTTGGCATCACCACCCCCGAATCCTTCACCAAGTCCACCCCCGCATACTTCCAGGATGAAAACGGCAAGTATATCTACGGCATCGCAGGCGGCGAAGACGGCAAGGCCCTCTATGCAGCAGTGCAGACCGCCATTGACGCAGCTTCCGCAGAGGCTGACATCGTCATCGCTCTGGGCCACCTTGGCGACGACAAGGCTTCCCAGCCCTGGACTTCCGAAGAGCTCATAGCCAACACCAAGGGTCTCGACGCCTTCATCGACGGCCACAGCCACTCCACCGTTGAAGGCAAGGCCGTTAAGGACGCTGCCGGCAAGGATGTATGGCTCACCCAGACCGGCGAATATCTGGGCAAGATCGGTAAGATGAGCATTGCCGAAGACGGCACCATCACCACCGAGCTTCTTGGAGCAAACAGCTTCTATGCCGCTCCCGCAGCCTACACCGAGGCTCTGGAGAACGACTGGATCACCGAGATCGACACCAAGCTGGGCGAGGTTATCGGCTCCATAGACGACACTCTCGACAACTACGACGAAGCAGGCAACCGCCTCGTCCGCAAACAGGAGACCAACACCGGCGACTTCGCAGCCGATGCTCTCTACTATCTCTTCGACAACATGGGTCTTGATGTTGACGTTGCCATCATGAACGGCGGCGGTATCCGCAACAAGGCCATCACCGGCGACATCAGCTACAAGACCTGCAAAGAGATCCACACCTTCGGCAATGTCGCCTGTCTCCAGACCGTCACCGGTCAGCAGCTCCTCGACGCTCTCGAGTGGGGCGCACGCCAGACTCCCGATGTTGAAGTTGGCGGCTTCCTCCATGTGGCAGGCATCAAGTACACCGTTGACGCTTCCGTCACCTCCACCGTTCAGGCTGACGACAAGGGCGTTTGGACCGGTGCTCCCACCGGCGAATACCGCGTGAAGGATGTTCAGATCCTTCAGGACGGCAAGTATGTTGACCTGGACCTCAAGGCTCAGTACAACCTGGCCGGCTACAACTACACTCTCCGCGATCTCGGCGACGGCTTCGCTATGTTCGACGGCGCTGTGAACGTTCTCGACTACGTCATGGAAGACTATATGGTTCTGGCCAACTATGTCAAGAGCTTCAAGGACGGCAAGGTCACCGGCTATGCCGAGCCTCAGGGCCGCATCACCGTCATCAACGCCGGCGGCGAGGATGAAGAGCTTGGCAAGGTCACCATCGGCGGCCTCACCAACAACGTCTGGATGACCAAGTACGGCAATGTCTACTGCGACGCCAAGGCAGAGCTTTTCGCCAAGGAGTTCGCATGGGGCGACATCGTAACCGTGAAGTTCCTTGATCAGGAGCTCAATCTCCCCGTTATCCCCACCTATTCCTATGTTGACTCCGGCAAGCCCGCCATCATCATGGAAAAGACCGACAAGGGTCTGCCCACCGGCTATATCTCCTTCGCAATCAACATGGGCAACTTCGCTGATACCTACGGCATTGCCACCAAGGGCACCGATGCCGACGGCAACTGGTTCTGGACTGCCAAGGAGGGCGTCACCTTCCCCATCGAGATCAGCTTCGAGATGTATGAGAAGGAAGGCTACATGGCCGAGTACATACTCCGTGACCTGACCCGCACCAACGTCCGCGAGGACTATGCCGATCTCACCGACGAGGAGTTTGCAAACTTCCGTCATGTTGACGGCAATCTCTACCGCTCCTCCAGCCCCATCAACCCCGAGCTGGGCCGCAACACCTATGCCGACGCCGCCATCAAGGCCGCCGGTGTTGACACCATCATAAACCTGGCCGACACTCTTGAAGAGGCCACCGGCTATGAAGGCTATGAGGACAGCTATTATGCCGCTCAGAGCATCCTGTATCTGGGTCTGGGTGTTGACTTCGCCGAGCAGAGCTTCAAGGATGGCCTTGCCTCCGGTCTGAAGTACATCGCAGCCAACGAGGGCACCTATCTTATCCACTGCACCGAGGGCAAGGACCGCGCAGGCTTCGTGAACGCAGTTCTCGAGTGCCTCATGGGCTGGACCTACGAGGAAGTTGTAGCCGACTACATGGTCACCTACTACAACTACTACGGCATTGAAGAGGGTACTGACAAGTACACCGCCATTGCCAACTCCAACATCATCAAGAGCCTCGCCGCTGCATTTGAGGTTGAGGATCTTGCAAAGGCCGATCTTGCCGCAGGCGCAAGAGCTTACATCAAGTCCATCGGCCTCACCGACGCTCAGATCGACGCTCTTCTGGCCAACCTCACCGGCGAGAAGGCAGGCTTCACCGATGTAGCCGAAGGCGCATGGTACGCAGGCGCTGTTGAATATGTAGTCGAAGCAGGCTACATGAACGGCGTTTCCGCCACCGAGTTTGCTCCCAAGGCAACCATGACCCGCGCAATGCTTGCCACCATCCTCTACCGCATGGCAGGCGAGCCCGCCGTTGAGGCAGCCGCCGAATTCGAGGATGTTGCAGAGGGCAAGTGGTACTCCGACGCTATCGCATGGGCTGCAGCTGAGGGCATTGTCAACGGCTACAGCGATAAGTATTTCGGCACCAACGACGCCGTCACCCGCGAGCAGCTTGCAACCATGATCTACCGCTATGCAGACTCCCTTGGCCTCGTATTCCACGATGGCGTTGCTCTCGACGGATTCAACGATGCCGACGAAGTCAGCGCATGGGCTGTGGACGCTCTCAAGTGGGCCGTTGCCGCAGGCATTGTCACCGGCACTCCCGAGGGCGACCTGAATCCTAAGGGCACCGCAAGCCGCGCCGAAGCCGCAGTCATGTTCGAGCGTATGTGAGACATGTCTCCGGTTTTTGAGACAAACGAATAAATAAACCCGAAGGGGCTGTGCAGCAATGCACAGCCCCTTTTCATCTCCTGCGGGCGGACACAGTATCCGCTCCTGCGATAAGCATCGATTTCTCCCGCAAAACACTTCTTCTCCTTGCCATTCACGCTTTCCCATGATAGAATTATTGTGTATGAATATGCGCAACTGAAAGGAGGCCATAGCGTGTCAGACTCCTATGTTGCCGTTGTTGGCGCAATAAATATAGATATCTGGGGGAAAAGCAGCTCCGTTTTGATACTCAGGGACTCCAATCCCGGCGAGATAAGCTACTCCTTGGGCGGTGTTGGCCGCAACATTGCCCACAATCTCTCCCTTATGGGGCAAAATGTCAGTATGCTCACCGCCATAGGCGATGACCACTGGGGACCTCAGGTGCGAAAAGCCTGCGCTGATATCGGCGTAGACCTGAGCCACGCTTTTCATGTCCCCGGCTCCCGTACAGGTACCTATCTTGCCCTCAGCGGTCCCGACGGCGATATGGCTATCGGTCTCAGCGACATGGCCATTGCCGACGCCATCAGCCCCGAGATCATAATGAAAAATCTGGATTTCCTGAACGGCGCCAAGCTTGTGGTGGTCGACGGCAATCTCAAAGCCGAGACCATAGAGTGCATCTGCGAAAATGTCCCCGCCCCCATATTTGCCGACCCCGTATCCGTAACAAAGGGTCGGAAGTTTCTGCCCTGCCTTCACAGGCTCCACAGCTTCAAGCCCAACAGCCTTGAAGCCCAGAGTCTCACCGGCATGTCCGACCCGGAGTCTGCCGCCGCAGAACTTGTGCGTATGGGTGTGAAGCGTGCCTTTGTCAGCGACGGAGGCAACGGAATGGTTGTGGCAGAGGGCGATAATGTTTTCCGCGTGCCCTGCCTGCCCACAGTGCTTGTAAATGCCACCGGCGGCGGTGATGCCGCCATGGCCGCTTTGTGCGACAGCTTCTGCCGCGATCTGGACAGCCGCAGCGCCGCGCTCCGTGCCGTGGCCGCAGGCTCCATAGCCGTGGAATCCGCCGAGACCATCAGCCCCCTCATGAGCGGGTCGGCAATAGAGGCAAAGCTGGGATAGGCAGCTACCCCATTCAGCGCCCTCATCCGTCATTTGCTTGCGCAAATGCCACCTTCCCCCGGGGGGAAGGCTTATATGGAATTAATTTTTTCAACATATAATTGGAGGAACACAAATGAACAAATATCTGGACATCGCACCCGAGGTTAAGGAAGCCCTCGAAGCCGGCAAGCCCGTTGTTGCTCTTGAAAGCACCATCATTTCCCACGGCATGCCCTATCCCCAGAACGTTGAAACCGCTCTGAACGTTGAGCAGATCATCCGCGACGCAGGCGCAGTTCCTGCCACCATCGCCATCATCGGCGGACGCCTGAAGGCCGGTCTCAGCAAGGAAGAGATCGAGTATGTGGGCAAAAACGGCGCCAAGGTTGCCAAGGCCAGCCGCCGCGACCTGCCCGTCCTTGTGGCCCGCAAGGCTGACGGTGCCACCACCGTCACCACCACCATGATCATTGCCCACATGGCGGGCATCAAGGTTTTCGCCACCGGCGGCATCGGCGGCGTCCACAGAGGCGCGGAAACCACTATGGATATCTCCGCCGACCTTGAGGAGCTGGCTCAGACCCCCGTTATGGTCGTCTGCGCAGGGGCAAAGAGCATTCTGGACATAGGTCTCACCCTTGAGTATCTGGAGACCAAGGGCGTTCCCGTTATCGGCTTCGGCACCAGCGAGCTGCCCGCCTTCTACACCCGTCACAGCGGCTTCGGCGTTGACTACCGCATCGACACCCCCGAGGAGCTGGCCGCCGCCT
>JAZNZM010000132.1:0-2559 GCA_045594965.1 Oscillospiraceae bacterium
ATCATGTTTTTTGCTCCCTTCAAATAAATCGTAGCTTGCTGCAATGCAAGCAAAAGTTTACAGCATCATGTTCCCATCTTTGCCCTCTGGCTATTGCATAAATTCTGACAATAGTCTATAATGACAGAAAACGGGCAGAAAAATGGTAAAAAATTGCCAGTTTTGACATTTGTAACACTATTAAACCATAAGCAGGGGAGTATTTCAAGCCCCTATGATTCCTTTATGAGAAAGAGGTATATCAATGAAAGAAAACTATTCTGTCCTTGAAAGATTGGGGCTGGAGCTTCCGCCCATTGGCGTACGTTATGACTTCTTCCGTCCCGAGGGTATAGAGCTTCTTGACAAGGATGTGAAAATGTCTCTCTGCGAGCTTCTGAGGGAAAGCCAGAGAAGGGAAGAGGGCTTCTGCTTCTCCAAAGACAATGCGGAGACCTGCGTTGGCAAGAAGATACTTGGCATGGAATCCTGGGACGGCTTTGCCCAGAGCGGACAGATAGGCCCCCATCTGGGCGTATTTGATGAGGTGCGCTGCAACGGCAGACTTTATAAATATGTGCAGCATCTCACCGAGGGCAGCGTTAACTATGTATCCTTTGCCCGCTATGACCGTATGAACTTCCGCCCGGATCTGCTCATTATAGCTGCGCCTCCCTCCAAGGGTGAGCTTATAATGCGCGCCGCAACATATTCCACCGGCGAGCTTTATACCTCTGTGTGCACTCCCGTTATAGGCTGTTCTTGGATATTTGCATATCCCTATAATGAGGATAAGATAAACTACATACTTCCCGCTCTCGTCCATGGACCCCATGGCAGAGAACTCTATGACGAGAATACCATGCTTATTGCTGTGCCCTACAGATGGATACCCACAGTTCTTGGCAATCTGGAGGAAATGGAGTATCATCTTCACGGGCATGAGGGCAAGGATGCCTATTATGAGGAATTCGGCGGCATTCTGAAGAATCTGGCCGAGAGAGTGGAAAAAGAGCTTAACTGAGTCAAAAAAACAATATAAAGGAGAAGATCAAAATGTTTGTTTACAATCAGCTGGCCCCCGTCGTTTTCGGCAACGGCGTTGTCAGCCAGGTCGGAGAAAAGACCAAGGAACTGGGCTGCAAGAAGGTTATCTGCGTTTATGACGGCGGCGTTAAGGCTGCAGGCGTCATGGACAAGGTCATTCCCAGCCTTGAGGCAGCGGGAATTGAGTATGTCCTTTTCGGCGATGTTCAGTCCGATCCCGCCTGCGAGATCGTTGACGCAGCCGGCGAGCTGGCATGCAAGGAACAGGTAGACGGCGTTATCGGCATCGGCGGCGGCTCCTCCATGGACGCTGCAAAGGCTGTTGCACTGCTTCTCCATAACCCCGCACCCATTGCCCAGTACCTGACCCTGCCCCCCACCGAGATGAAGTCTCAGGTTCCCATCGTCCTTATTCCCACCACCTCCGGTACCGGCTCTGAGGTCACCCACTGCGGTGTCTATTCCGACACTGTACGCAATCTGAAGCTCAGTATCTTTGTTCATGGCGATATGGCTATTGTTGACCCTGAGCTGACTCTCACTGTTCCCCCCTATGTTACTGCCTATACCGGCATTGACGCTTTCACCCATGCTGTTGAGTCTATCACTGCTCTGAAGTGGAATCCTCAGGCTCAGCTGCTGGCTACCGCTGCTATTCAGAAGATCTGCAAGTATCTGCCCATCGCTGTAAAGGACGGCAGCAATCTGGAAGCCCGCTATGAGCTGGCTCTGGCCTCCAACTGGGCCGGAATTGCCTTCACCCAGACTGACGTTCACTTCGGCCATGGTCTTGCAGACGGCATTTCCTGCCGCTTCCACACTCCCCACGGCACCAACTGCGGCTGGGCCTGCCCCGAGCTGATGAAGTTCACCGCTCCCAATGCTCCTGCTCAGGTCAAGATGGTTGGCGAGGCTATGGGCGTTGAATTCTGCGGCTGCGAGAGTGCTGAGGAAATCGGCGAGAAGACCGCTGAGGCCATCAGACAGCTGCTCCACACTGTGGGCATCGAAAGCCCCAAGGACCGCGGCTTCACCCGTGAGGAAATGCTGGAGTGCACCGAAGTTGGCTTTGCTTCCGGTCTCCGCTTCAACTGCCCCACTCTCGTAACCGAAGAGAATACCAAGGAACTCTACGGCAAGATCTGGGACAACTATCAGTAAGCTGTATAACGGAATACAAGGTATATGGTAAAAAGTATATAAAAAATAACCGGCGTTCAAAGCTTGAACGCCGGTTTTGAGACTGTCGAAAAACCCATGCTGCGCAGAAAAGAAATAGAGCAGCGGGGGATTAATAAGGGGGCAAAGGCCCCTCTTAATAATTAAATCATAAGTTTTTTGAACTTTTTGAAGTTCAAAAAACTGTTTTCAGCTTGTCAAAAAGACTTTTTTGACAAGCTGGAAACAGCAAATGCTGCGTGTTTTCTTATTTATCCACACTGACAATACTGTTAACTGTGGCAGGGGCGATTTTGACCACCTTGCGGTCATAGGTGATGAGTCCGTTTAGCTCGTCCTCAACGTCGCTGAGCT
>JAZNZM010000133.1:0-4676 GCA_045594965.1 Oscillospiraceae bacterium
TGGGAAATAAAGATGACCGACTTGTTCTCTGCTTTCATTTTGTGAATGAGTTTATACAGCAGCTCTCGTCCCTCAAAAGACAGTGCCGTTGTAGTTTCGTCTACAATCAGCAGATCAATATCACTTTTCACAGCACGTACAATCTCAATCAGCTTTCGCTCCTCAAAGCCATACAGATCAATATTGTCCTTGCCTCGAATATGACTAATCCCAAATTGACGCAAAAGCTCATCAGCTGCCTGATACATCTTGTTTAGATTGATAAAACCTGCCTTAGAAAACAGATCTTCCTGCCCTGCAAACAGGTTTTGCGCAACTGTGACTCCAGGGATGGTATTTGCTTCCTGCAAAATCATACTAATGCCACATCGTTGAGAATCCACCATAGATGCCGGATGCCATGCCTTACCCTTAAAAAACATTTCTCCACTGGTAGGCTTTTGCATGCCCGCCACAATCGATGTGATTGTAGATTTTCCGGATCCGTTTTCACCCACCAGTCCACGAATCTCGCCACGATATACCGTGAGATCAACGCCAGCCAAAGCAATGGTACTTCCGAAATTTTTATGCATCTCTTTTACTTCCAAAAGCACTTCCTTTTTTGCCATTTTCCCCACTTCCCCTCTTTTTTGAAAGTTTCTTTTGACCAATATTAACAAAACGGCCAGAATCTGTATAGTAATATTGCGATTTCTATGGTAAATACGCGATACCTATGATATAATGTCTAAAACTATCCCGGCAGGAGGACTTTTATGGACCAGAAGATTCAACTTGCGTTCCAAGATCTATACCAGATGAGCACCATTCCTTTTCTGGTCTTTGACGAGCAAGGTCAAGAGTGTGCCGCATTCCCTAAGGAATTTTCCTGTTTTTACAAGGAATCTTTCCTTCTCACCATGGTTAGTCTCTTGAAAGAGGCAAAGCAGCCCAATGGAGTTTTTCTGTATCAAATGGAAGAATTCTATTATTGTGCCATTACTATGCTTAGCACAAACTGTTACCTCATTACCGCCCCAATCTCCTCATCCAACTTAGGTACCGATGTTATGCTAAGGCCCATAATCCGTTTTGTCAACTTTACGCAAGCGTCATATTTTCAAACACTAATTTCACAGTTTCCAATTATATCAACCTATCGTCTCGGAAAATTTGTCGAGATCAGCCGCCTTGTCTATGGAACATCTCCATCAGACGGGACCTATATAAAGTCCAATACTTCTAATGATCTCACAGCACAAAGCGAGGGGGACATATCATGGGCTGTCTCCACAACAGAAGAAGACATCCCCATTGAGAAGACCACCGCTGCACAAAAGATATCTCGCCGTCATCACGCCCCGAGCCTTGATATTCGTATGTCAAAGCCAATCAAAGACGGAGACGCCGAAGCGTTTCTGCTCGAACAGAAAAAACCGTTTATCGGGTCTGTCGGACCAATGAGTTTCGACTCCTTACGTCAGGCAAAATATACCTTCGTGTGTGCAATTTTCTCGATTTCCCGCGCCGCTATCGAAGGTGGACTTCCCCCTGAATACGCCTTAGATCTCAGCGATATGTATTGCCAGCGTATGGACACAATGGAAACCAAACAGGAGATCGAGCAACTGTTGGTATCCGCTGGTGTCAATTATTGTCAAAAGGTCCAGCAATATCGTTCTCAACATGAGTACTCAGTCTACACTAAAGCTGTGCTGGAGTATGTGCGCAGCCATTTGTTTGAACCAATCAAAATGGACTCTTTGGTTTTCGAGGCCAGTCTTAACCGGCGAAGCCTATCACTTTATTTCCGGAACGATACTGGTCTGAGCATCTCTGAATATATCATGCAACAGCGTTTGGAGGAAGCCAAGTCGCTTCTGGCTTCCACAAATCTCGCCATTGTCCAGATCAGCGAGCTTTTACAATTTTCTTCCCAAAGCTATTTCGGGAAAAAGTTTCGGGATTATTGGGGCGTCACGCCTAAGGAATACCGAGATTCACTGCCTTTATAATGAAAAAACATGCCGCCACTCAGCGCTATGAACTGAGGGGCGGCATGTTTTCTAATTCGTTAGCCAACCGGCCTTAAGAAAAGCAACCACGCATATGTGGTTATTCACTTTATCTGTTTGCCAGGGCCTCAATGGTCATATTACCGCTTCCCAGAGCCTGGCTCAGCTTAGCATAGCTGGCGTTCTCACCACCATAGGTAAGCATAAAGGACTTCACATCGTCAATGTCAAAGTAAGCAGTGGAACCGTCAGCAGTATCGTGCAGGCTCTTCTGGAAAGCAGCCAGACCTTCGTCACCAGTAATGAAAACCTGATCGGTGTCAACGATCTTGGCAAAAACGGCCTCTCCAGCAGGCATATCTTCGTAAGTATAGCCATTCAGACGATCAATAATCTGAACAACGGGGAACATCACGCTTTCCACGGGGGAAACAATGATCTGCTTAATGAGGCCGTTGCTGCCGAAGCTTTCAGCATAATAGCTCTCCCAGCCAGTGGCATACAGCTCCACGTCAGTCTTAGACTCGATCAGAGCGCCATAAGTGAAAGCAGAAGATGCAAAAGAAGCGCAAGCAGTCATCTCATTGTTGGTAAAGAATGCAGAGCTGAAGCTGTTGGTAGCACCGTCGACCTGCTCGTAGTACACGGGAGCGCCGGTGTCATCAGTACCAGTCTGCACCAGAGTCACAGGCACGCCACCGGTAGCGGCCTTGTCGCCAGCGTTATACTCTTCCACCAGTTCAACAAATCGAGCAACACCGGTAGTGATATGCTGGGGATACCAAGCGGCGGGCATAACAGCAATACCAACCTTGGTGTGACCGCCCTGAAGAACAATAGCATCGAACATAGCCTGAGCAGTATCATTTAGAGAAGCCTTGCCGTCATTGGCAGAGCCGATAAAGCGCTCATTCTGAAGCACGGCCATGTTAGGCGCGCCAGTAGAGAAGATGGAATTTGCGAAATCACACCAATAGCCGCCAAGATAGGCATCATAGTCTTCGCACAGATCGAGAATAGCCTCGGCAGCACCCATATCCTGATTCATAATGATGCCACGATAGCCCTGAGCCAGATAGGTCTCAGCAGTCGCAATCTGCTCCTGAGAAGAGAAGCCAGCAGAAACATACTCATACTCAAAGCCCAGTTCCTCAGAGAGATAGTCGAGGTAAGCGCAGGTAGCGTCATAGAGGGCGCCAGTAACGTCAAAGGACATAACCACAATTTTATAGACTTCACCATTATTGGGGGCATCGGGGGTGCCGGGGTTGGGATCGCCGGTCTGCTGACCGCCGGGGTTGCCGCAAGCAACCAGGCCGAAGACCATAACCAGAGCCAGCAGCAGAGCAATAAGCTTCTTCATATTTCTTTTCCTCCTTAAAATATTGCAGGTTCAGATTATGTAAACAGGGAAAAACCCTATTCCATACAAACAAATGCAATTCGCATAGCAGTACTCGCCTTGGCCACATATATCTAAGAATGTAGCCCTTAACGCGTCTAATCACCTTGCGCTTTATCTATTCCACTACAAGCGCTGCAAGTGATACAACAATGGTTGCTGACCATCGTTTTCCCCATTATCCAGCGTATCTCCCGTTTCTTTTTAAGCAATTTTAACCAGAAACAAATTTCTTGTATAGTATTTTTGAGATATTTATGGTAAAACGGGTAACTTGCGAGCCAATCAGCTGCAAACTTCTATTGACGGCTTAAACCTCTTCATGTATCATAATTAAGACTTTTTGACAATACAGGCTTGGAGGTTTTACCATGAAAAAAACGGTATTCAATCCCTATCTTCCTCCCTGGGAGTTTGTTCCCGACGGCGAGCCCCATGTATTCGGTGACCGGCTGTACCTCTATGGCAGCCATGACGAGCCCAAAGGCACTGCCTTCTGCCCTGGTGATTATGTGGTATGGAGCGCACCTGTGGATGATCTCAGCGACTGGCGCTATGAGGGCGTCAGCTACCGCAAAGACCAGGATCCCCTCAACGGTGCCCCCTATGATGGCATACTGCCTGAACTGAATCCCTTCCTGATTCAGATGGGGCTGCCCCGTCTGCTCTATGCTCCCGATGTGGCACAGGGTCCTGACGGCAGATATTATCTCTACTACTCTCTGGACTTTACTAATGTGATCTCCGTGGCTGTGAGCGATTCTCCCGCTGGCCCCTTTGAATTCCTGGATTTTGTACGCACCGCAGATGGCGAAATTCCTAACGCGGGCCGCTGGTTTGACCCCGCCATCCTATGCGAAGAGAGTGGCAACTACCTCTATTACGGTTTCTGTCCCACTTTCCGCTTCCCCGGCATGAGCAACGTTCCTTCCCCCGGCGGCATGATGGTCAAGCTGGCGGACGACATGCACACCGTCATCACTGAACCCGTCTGCGTGGCCAACGGCGTGGACACCGCCAAGGGCACCTGCTACGAGGAGCATCCTTTCTTCGAAGCCTCCAGCATTCGCAAGATCGGCGACTGGTACTACTTCGTTTATTCAAGTCTTCAGGGCAATGAGCTGTGCTACGGTATGGCTAAGTCCCCCGAGGGTCCCTTTGAGTTCAAAGGCGTCATCCACTCCAACGGTGATTTGGGCTACAAGGGCAACATCCAGCGCGTCACCTACACCGGCAACAACCACGGCGGTCTGGTCCAGGTAGGTGAGGATGTATAC
>JAZNZM010000134.1:0-2548 GCA_045594965.1 Oscillospiraceae bacterium
CATATACTCCGCGGCGTACCCTTCGACTGCCCCGATGAAGTACTGGAAACAATAGTCAACTATATGGACGACCGGGAGCGCTCCGGCTTAGTGCGCTATAAGCTGACAAGCATCAATGAGCGCAACGATTATCTCTACTCCTTTGCCTTCGACGGAGAGCTGGCCCGGCGCTATGACAAAGAATACTACGGCAAATATGGCTTTTTCCAGCCAGATAGAGATGTAAGTCTGGTTCGCTTCGCCTACTTCCTTGAGGGTCAGTGGCATATAACACCCAGTTTTGCTGATATTCCCGGCCATATTCTCCGGGGTGAGGCCACCGAGACGGAGACCGCGACACCCGAGAATTTCGACTGCCCGGACGAGGTATTGGATACCTATCTCCGCTGGATAAAAGCCATGAGTGACGGCAGCGGGGACTTTGAAGTATATAAGGAGCTCACATATCTGGGTGAGGGCGTTGAACCCATATCCCCCGGCATCTCCATTGCCGACATAGCGAGTGACAAGATACAGTCTGTCACCCGGGTAAATGACTGTCTCTATGAGTTCATGAGCGTTTACAGCTTAAAATACTCGGAGGGTGAGTTTGGCGCCCAGCGCTTTGTGGGATATGTTGACGGGAAGTGGATGCTGATGCTCTACGATGTTGTTCCCACTAAGCTGCAGGAGGGTCTTGAAAACTGCGACCGCTGGACCTGGGACAATGAGGGCAATCAGGTGATAATCCCCGCCCACAGCTACACTGACCCGGAGCTGCCCCTGGAGGCACACCTGATGGACAAGCTGAAATTCTATCTGCCCACCATGCACAGCTGCGGCGTTTATGACATTCATTTGGGCTACGCGGGCGGCGGTGTGCCCATATACTACGCGGACGGCACTCTCTGCGGCCAGATGGAGCTGAATTACGCAATGGAAGTCCGTATTGATAAGGGAGAGATAATATTTATCGATGATGGCATGAATCACGCCTCATTCATCTCTGACCTTGAGAGCATTGATCACTCCGTCCCCTGCGCCGTCGCGGAATTTTCCGACGACGACGGCGGGAGCTACTGGTATGTTATTTTCGCTAAAGAGGACTCCGCTTTCTGCTATGCCCTGAAGCTTCATACCGGCTATTTCAGCCGCGATGAAGCCATACGCATGGCCAAAGCCGTGCGTTTTACCACCGAAGCCTTCAACAGCTTCGATGAGATCGAACGCCTCTATTGGCCCATCATCGACAGTTATGCCGCCGCTCTGTCCAGAGGCCTGTTACCCAGCGAAATGACGGACGCCGGATTAAACTGGGCGGTAGTTGACCACTGCGAGGACCCTCTGGGTGAGGCCGGCTGGACCATAGAGGATATTGACGGGAACGATACCCCCGAGCTGCTTATCGGGAAGCAAAGCTTTGAAACCGGCAGGGGAACTCCCATCTACTCTCTTTACACTTTGGACGGGGAGTATATTCCCGTTGAGGTTTTCAGCGGCTTCACCCGCAGTATGTACTACTTTATCAAGGATAATTATTTCCATCACCACGGCTCCGCCGGTGTGGGCAATGACAGCGAGAGCTACTTTGAATACTCCAATGGAAGACTCACAGAGCTTGAAGGTGCCCCTGATACCAAGGTCTACGGCACCTTTATCCAGCCCTTTTCCTCCATCATGGGCTACAGCTCAGACTACGGTGTGCACTTCACATCCCCGGACCCGGATGACCCTGCCGAGTATGCTCTCTCCAACGGCCTTGAGCTTGGCATGGGCTATGCCGAGGTGGTCTCCATCATGGGAAAGCCTGAGAGCATTGAAGCCTTGCACGAGGAGGAGTTTGTGGGAATGAGCATGTATTGTCTCAATTACCCCGGCGAGGCCACGCTCTGTCTCATGGCAGACTATAGAGCCCCCGCGGAGGACGGCACGCTCCGGTTTGCTCAGATATACTCCGATGCTATCAGCTTCGGCCGTATCAAAAGCTCAGACCGCAGTCTGGAATATATCAGCTCCCTATACGGCATGGAGCCTGTCCCCATAGAACCCGGCAGCACGCGGCTGCCTCTGCTGCAAAACCTCAGCATACCTACAGACGGCTATTTCGACAGCGGTCTATCCCTTGTTCCCCAAGACGAGGACATGTGGGAGGACGGTCCTCCCCCATGTGCCCTGCTGCTTTTCAGGGATGGCGCGCTGGAGTGCGTATATCTCCGATATGCCGTGGCTATAGACTTCCAGCCCACAGTGGGCGCTCCGGAGTAATGATGCATAAGGGCAGCAGCGCCTTGTGCGGCTTTGCCGTGCATTATGCGAGTCATTAGCCTGAACGATATAATCCGAAGTGCGTTTCTGAGCGCATATGCGTTGGCATTGCTGCGTCCACGGCTTTTGAAGGGCGAAAGCCCGACTGCAAGCCGTCGCCTTGCACTGCCTTAGCATATGCGCTCAGAAATCTTCGACTCCACGGGAGTGGATTTTTGTGTCAGGCAAAATTGAATGATGCAGATGGGCTGACGCCCATCAAAGAATGAAATGAAGTCTGGCGCGAAAATCCGCACCGTGGAGC
>JAZNZM010000135.1:0-2270 GCA_045594965.1 Oscillospiraceae bacterium
CCTTTTATATTCATGCGTCAAGCTCCTTGCGAAGGTTTTTAACCTGCGTAAGCACACTTTCCGGGGCGGCTCCGCCGGGGGAGGTGCGCTTTGTCATGCAGTTAATAAGGTCGATTTCGCCGTAGAGATCGGCTTCAAAAATGCTGTCAAATTCCTTGTAGGTCTCAAGGCTCAGCTTATCCAGCACCGTGCCCTCGGCTATGCAGTGTGCCACGATTTTGCCCACGGTCTTGTAGGCACTGCGGAAGGGCAGGCCCTTTTTCACCATGTAGTCCGCAAGATCGGTGGCGTTTATGAAGCCCTTTGCAGCCGCTGCCGCCATATTATCAGGCAGGGTGCGCATGGTGGCTATCATAGGGGCGGCTATGTCCAGACAGGCATCCACAGTGTCGAAAATATCGAAAATGGCCTCCTTGTCCTCCTGCATATCCTTGTTATAGGCAAGGGGCAGACCCTTGAGCACGGTGAGCAGGGTGATAAGTCCGCCCTATACGCGGCCGGTCTTGCCGCGGATAAGCTCCGCCATGTCGGGGTTCTTCTTCTGTGGCATTATGCTTGAGCCGGTGGTGTAGCCCTCGTCCAGCTCGATGAACTTGAATTCCCAGCTGCTCCACAAAATGAGCTCTTCGCTGAGACGGCTCAGGTGGGTCATCACAAGGCTCAGTGCCGCGGCCAGCTCCACGCAGAAATCTCTGTCGGAAACTGCGTCCAGACTGTTTTGGATATACCCGTCAAAGCCCAGAGCGGCGGCGGTGGCTGTCCGGTCAATGGCATAGGTGGTGCCCGCCAGAGCCCCCGCCCCAAGGGGGCTGAGGTTCATGCGCTTTTTGGCGTCCTGCAGCCTGCCCATGTCACGGTGGAGCATCCACGCGTAGGCCAGAAGCTGGTGGCCAAAGCTGATGGGCTGGGCACGCTGGAGATGGGTGTAGCCCGGTGCCACAGCATAGGCGTTCTTTTCTCCCTGCTCAGTGAGAGCCAGAGCCAAAGAGCGCAGCTTCTCCAGAGTGGCCTCGCAGCGTGAGCGCAGGTAGAGACGGGTGTCCACAGCCACCTGATCGTTGCGGCTTCGGGCGGTATGGAGACGCTTGCCCGCCTCGCCTATGCGCGCCGTCAGCTCCATCTCCACGAAGGAGTGGATATCCTCGCTTTGCATATCAATGGCAAGGGTACCGCTCTCAATGTCGGAGAGTATGCCCTCAAGACCTGCTATGATGGCCTCAGCATCTGACCGGGGAATGATGCCCTGAGCCCCCAGCATGGCGGCATGGGCCATGCTGCCCGTGATGTCCTCACGGTACATGCGGCTGTCTATTCTGATGGAAGAGTTGAAGTCCTCGGCGGCGGAGTCCACCTTTTTGGACTCCCTGCCTTCCCAAAGCTTTGCCATAGTTATAATTCCTTATTATTTGTTATTCTTGGCGTCCACCATAGCCTGAACCTTTATAGGCAGACCATAGAGGTTGATGAAGCCTGCGGCATCGGCCTGGTTATAGTCGCTCTCGCCGAAGGTGGCGATCTCCTCGCTGTAGAGGGAGTAGGGGCTCCATACGCCGGCGTTTATCATATTGCCCTTGTAGAGCTTCAGCTTTACCTTGCCGGTGACAGGCTCCTGAGTCTTGTCAACGAAGGCGCTGAGAGCCTCCCGCAGGGGGGTGAACCACTGGCCGTTGTAGACAAGCTCGGCAAAGGTGATGGCCATCTTCTGCTTTTCGTGGAGAGTCATCTTGTCAAGGCAGATGCTCTCAAGAACGCTGTGGGCCTTGTAGAGAATGGCGCCGCCGGGAGTCTCGTAAACGCCGCGGCACTTCATGCCCACAAGGCGGTTTTCCACGATGTCCAGAAGGCCTATGCCATTTTTGCCGCCTATCTCGTTGAGAGCAAGGATGATCTCCTTGGCGCTCATCTTCTCACCGTTGAGAGCAACGGGCACACCCTTTTCAAAATCAAGGGTGATGTAGGTGGGCACATCGGGAGCCTGAATGGGGCTTACGCCCATTTCAAGGAAGCCGGGCTTCTCGTACTGGGGCTCGTTGCCGGTGTCCTCAAGGTCCAGACCCTCGTGGGAAAGATGCCAGAGGTTCTTGTCCTTGGAGTAGTTGGTCTCTCTGTTTATCTTCAGGGGCACATTGTGGGCCTCGGCGTAGTCAATTTCCTCTTCCCGGCTCTTTATATCCCAGATTCTCCAGGGGGCGATGATGGGCATATTGGGGGCGAAGTGCTTGATGGTAAGCTCGAAGCGCACCTGGTCGTTGCCCTTGCCGGTGCAGCCG
>JAZNZM010000136.1:0-2373 GCA_045594965.1 Oscillospiraceae bacterium
AGACTTGTTTTTCCGCAGCCGGAGGGCCCCATAAGGGCTATTTTCTCTCCCTTTTCCACATGGAGACTGAACTTCTCGATTACACGCTCTCCCCCGTAGCTGAGGGAGAGATTTTTTATATCTATCATTTTGCTGTCCCTCCTTTGACCCGGCTTTTGCCCAGAGCGGTCAGGGCGGAAATAAGCACCTTTTCAATAATGAGGGAGCATATAATAACTACCAGTGTCCATGCAAAAAGATCAAGGGTCTCCCAATAAAGCTTGGACTCATAGAGCATCTTTCCTATACTTACAGCAGGCACGGTGAGCACCTCCGCTGCAACGCCGGCCTTCCATGCAAGACCCAGGGTGGAGCGGCAGGCGGCCAGAAAATGGGGCATAACAGAGGGAATATAGACCCGTCTCAGCTTCTTCCATGGGGAAAAGCGGAAGAGCTTTGCCATTTCCAGAAGAAGAGGGTCCGTGGAGGCTATGCCGGTGCTCACATTGCTCCACATCACGGGCAGAGCCATGAGCACCACGATCACAGATGGAAGAATATCCCGGCCTATCCATAAAATGAGCAGGATTATAAAGGAGGCCACGGGAGTGGATTTTATCACGGTGATAAGTGGGCTGAAAAGGCTTTTCAGAAGTTTTGAGCAGCTGGTGGCCACGGCAAGCATAACTCCAAATACTACGGCACAAATAACGCCGAGGAGTATGCGCCCAAGGCTCACAAGACAAATAGCCCAGAAGTCTTCGCTGAACACAAGCTGGCAAAGCCGTCCTATGACCGCTATGGGGGTAGGCAGCAGCAGGGGCTTGCTCAGAAGCATAGCCCCTGCCTGCCAGAGCAAAAGCCAGAAAAGAAGCACTATTAAGTTTTTTGTAAGTCTTTTGAGTGCTTTCATGTCAACATTCCTTCGTAGGGGACGGCGTTCCCGACGTCCCATTCAAAAATTATCCCACATAATAGAAATCATCTGCGGGCACTGCGCCGCCGATGGAGGGAGGAGCCACGGAGAACATGGCATCAAGGAAACCGTCCATGGGGGCAATCATGTCCTCGCCGGCGATGAAGCATACGTTGCACTTGGGGATGGCTTTCTGGGCAACGGGGGCCTGTGCAAAGATGCCGGCATCCACTATCATCTGGGCGGCGGCTGCGGTATCTTCGGAAAGGAAAGCAATGGAGGATTCGTACTCGTCGAGGAATGCGGCAAGTTCGGCACCGTGGCTTTCTGCAAACTCGCGGCGGACAACAAGACAGCCCTGAACAAGCTGGCTTTCGCTGACGGTGGCCCATTCTTCGGTGAGATCAAGAGCCACGCTGAGCTTGTTGTTGGCGGCACAGGCGATGGTTACCATGGGCTCGGGCAGCACGGCAAGGCTCACCTCGCCGGCAGCAACTGCAGTACGCAGATCTGCAGGCTGTGCGTAGGAATTGTCAACGGTAACATTCACACCTGCGGCGGAGCAGATATACTGGAATATAAAGCTGGGATTCTGGGCAGGGGCATAAACGGTCTTTCCCTCAAGATCGCTGAGAGAAGAGATGCTTTCGCCTTCGCCTGCCACAAGATAGAGCACACCGAGGGTGTTGAGAGCCAGAAGCTGAACCTCACCCTGAGTTTTGTTATACACAACGCTGGCGGCATTGGTGGGGAGGGCGGCAATGTCGGTGCTGCCGTTTATGAGGGCGGCGGTGATATTGCTGGCATCGGTTTCCACGGAAATGTTATAGTTGAGGGCGCTTTCACCGGCTGCAAAATCTGCCATAAGCTTTGCCATGCCGAAGCCGGTAGTACCGTTGAGAACCATGATGTTTATAGGATCATCGCTCAGCTGGGGGGCTTCAGGCTGGGTGGGAGCCTCGGGCTCAGCGGGAGCGGAGGGCAGGTCACTGTCGGTGGAGGGCGCCTCAACAGGCAGATCGGTTTCGGTGGCAGGATTCTTCCCGCCGCAGGCGGCGAGGGAGCTCAGAATAACAAGGGTAAGCAGTACAGCAATTATTTTCTTGGTCATAGCAGGGTCTCCTTTGCAATTATTTTGTGATAACTCCGGAATAGGCGGTCTTGGCGCTTACGCCGGGCAGACGGCCTATCTTGCCGGATATCTGGCTTATGACGTCCTGAGGGGCGTCTATGGCGATGGAAATGATGTTTATACCCTTTTCGCGGTAGGGTATGCCAATTCTTCCAAGAATGTAGCGGGCGTTTTCGTGGAGAATGCTGTTCACTCTGTCCACAGCCTCGCTGTTTTCGATGATGATGCCGATAACGGCAACACGAGATTCCATTTTTCCTCCTTTCAGCCACAAGGGGAGATAATGGCAGCCGATAAATAAAAAAGGGGCAGCTGCATTACTCCGAAAGATGCAGTTACCCCAAGT
>JAZNZM010000137.1:0-19851 GCA_045594965.1 Oscillospiraceae bacterium
CATGGACGAGATTTTCCTCCCCACCATTGCCGCCATGAATGCCGAGGGCCGTACCTTCAAGGGCTGCCTTTACTTCGGTCTTATGATAACCCCCAACGGTCCCAAGGTCATTGAGTATAACTGCCGCTTTGGCGATCCCGAAACTCAGGTTGTCCTTCCTCTGCTGGAAAGTGATCTCTTCACCATTATGCGCGCAGTCGCCGACGGCAAGCTGGCCGAGACCGAGGTAAAGTTCTCCGATGGCGCCGCCTGCTGTGTTGTAATGGCCAGTGAAGGCTATCCCCTCTCTTACAAGAAGGGCTTTGAGATAAGCTGCGACGACGGACTTGAAGCCGAAGTGTATATTGCCGGTGCAAAACTCAGCGAGGACAAGCTTCTCACCAACGGCGGCCGTGTTCTCGGCGTCGTTGCCACTGCAGCAAATCTTTCCGAGGCTGTTAAAAAGGCCTACGCTAATGTAAGCAAAGTACATTTTGACAACGCCTACTACCGCAAGGATATAGGCAAGCGGGCATTGGAGGCATAATTTATGGTTTACAGAGTATTTGTTGAAAAAAAGCCCGGTCTGGCTCCCGAGGCTGCCGGCCTGCTGTCAGACTGCAATAATTTCCTAGGCCTCTCCGAGCTTAAGGATGTTCGCATACTTAACCGCTACGATGTTTCCGGCATAGATTCCGAGCTTTTTGACTATGCCCGGGGCACCGTTTTCTCCGAGCCCCAGCTTGACAATGTCTATGCCGAGGCCGAACTCTCCGATGCCGACGTAGTCTTCGCCGTTGAGCCCCTGCCCGGCCAGTTTGACCAGCGGGCAGACTCTGCTGCACAGTGCATCCAGCTTCTGAGTCAGGGTGAACGCCCCATCGTTCGCTCCGCCAAGGTTTACGCCCTCTATGGCAATCTCAGTGAAAAGGACATCGCCGCTGTCAAAGCCTATGTTATCAACGCAGTTGAATCCAGAGAAGCAAGCCTTGAGAAGCCCGAAACTTTGGAAATGGTCTACGCTGCTCCCGATTCCGTCGCAATAGTTGAGGGTTTCATTACCCTTGACGATGCCGGACTCGCTCAGCTTCTGGATAAGCTGGGACTCGCTATGGACCTTGATGACCTTAAGTTCCTGCAGACTTATTTCCGTGACGATGAGAAGCGTGACCCCACCATCACTGAGATTCGTGTTGTTGACACCTATTGGTCTGACCACTGCCGTCATACTACCTTCTCTACTCACATCGACAATGTTAAGATCGATGACCCCGCCATTGCTGATGCTTACCAGCGTTATCTCGATGCTCGCATCGAAGTTTACGGCGAAGAGAAGGCAGCAAAGCGTCCCCAGACCCTTATGGATCTTGCCACCATCGGTGCAAAGACCCTTAAAAAGCGTGGTATGCTTCCCGAGCTGGACGAGAGCGAGGAAATAGACGCCTGCTCCATCCACGTTAACGCCACTGTGGACGGTCAGGAGCAGGATTGGCTTCTCATGTTCAAAAATGAGACTCATAACCACCCCACCGAGATCGAGCCATTCGGTGGCGCGGCCACATGTATCGGCGGCTGCATCCGTGACCCTCTGTCCGGCCGCGCTTATGTGCATCAGGCAATGCGCGTCACGGGCGGCGGCGACCCCCGTGTAGCCCTTGAAAATACACTTTCCGGCAAGCTTCCCCAGCGCAAGCTGGCTCAGACCGCCGCTGCAGGTTATTCCTCCTACGGCAATCAGATAGGTCTTGCAACCGGCCATGTTGCCGAGATTTATCACGAAGGTTTCATTGCAAAGCGACTGGAATGCGGCGCTGTTGTTGCCGCCGCCCCTGCCTATAATGTACGCCGCGAGCGTCCCTGCCCCGGAGATGTTGTCATTCTCCTTGGCGGACGCACCGGTCGTGACGGTATAGGCGGCGCAACAGGCTCCAGTAAGAGCCATAACCTTAAGAGCCTTGAGACCATGGCCTCCGAGGTTCAGAAAGGCAACGCTCCCGAGGAGCGCAAGATCCAGCGTCTTTTCCGCAATAGCGAAGTCACCCGCCTTATCAAGCGCTGCAACGACTTCGGCGCAGGCGGTGTCAGCGTTGCTATCGGCGAGTTGGCCGCAGGTCTCCGCATTGACCTTGATGCTGTTCGCAAGAAATATGAGGGTCTTGACGGTACCGAGCTTGCCATTTCCGAGTCTCAGGAGCGTATGGCTGTTGTTGTTGAAGCAAAGGATGCTGACAAGTTTATCGAATATGCACAGGCCGAGAACCTTGAAGCTTACCGCGTAGCTGTTGTTACCGAAGAGGAGCGTATGGTTATGAGCTGGAAGGGTCAGACTATTGCCGACCTCAGCCGCGCATTCCTTGACACCAACGGTGCAACCAAGCACAGCAGCGTTGAAATTGCCGAAGCAGACCGCAGTTATTTCGACAAGCCCCTCTTTGATTCTCTTCGTGAGATGGCCGGAAGCCTTAAGTGCGCCAGCCGCAGAGGTCTCGTTGAGCGTTTCGACGGCTCCATAGGAGCAGGCAGTATTCTCATGCCCTACGGCGGTAAGACTCAGACCTCTCCCGCTCAGGCAATGGCTGCCCTCTTCCCTGTCCTTCCCGGACAGAGCACCGATCAGGCCAGCATTATGGCATGGGGCTGCGACCCCGATCAGCTGAGTGCTGACCCCTATCTGGGTGCCTACAGCGCGGTATATACCTCTATGGCAAAGCTTGTAGCAGCCGGAGCTGACTATAAAGATGCTTACTTCTCCTATCAGGAATTCTTTGAGAAGCTCCGCAGCGAGCCCGCTCGTTGGGGCAAGCCCTTCTCCGCTCTTCTCGGTGCTCTGGATGCCCAGCTTGAACTGAACGCCGCTGCCATTGGCGGCAAGGATTCCATGTCCGGCTCCTTCCTTGACAAAGATGTCCCCCCCACTCTCATTTCCTTTGCCATAGCACCTGTTAAAGCAGACAAGGTTCTGAGTACCGAGTTTAAGAAGGCCGGTAATCCTGTTTATCTCGTTGCAAGCCCCGACCAGACTGCCAACGGCATCAAGGGCGCATGGGATATTTTCAGCATGCTTAACCGCGACGGCAAGGTAGCCTCCGCATGGGCCGTTGAAAATGGCATTGGCGAAGCTGTCATGAAGATGAGCTTCGGTAACCGCATCGGTTTTAAGTCCAACGGAGCTGTAGCCGGCCTCTGGCACCACGCCTTCTATGGCTTCATCGTTGCTGAACTCACTGAGGATGTGGATATTCTCGGCTTTGTAAAGATCGGTGAAACCACCGCGGAGCCTGTTATCGACCTTGACGGTGACAGCGCGAATGTTGAGGAGCTTCTCAGCATCAATGAGGGCGTCCTCTCCGCTGTTTATCCCACCACTGCTCCTGCAGTAGGCAAGCTTGATAAATTCAGCTTTGAAGCCGAAAGCCGCGTTTCCCCCATAATCAAAACCGCCCGTCCCAAGGTGCTTATTCCCGTATTCCCCGGTACCAACTGCGAATATGACTCTGCCCGTGCAGTTATGCCCGCCGGCGCAGATGCCGAGATTGCTGTTATCCGCAATCTTACCGCAGATGATGTTGCCCGAAGCATTGAGGATGTTGCCGCGAAGATAAAGGATAGCCAGATGATATTCATCCCTGGCGGCTTCTCCGGCGGCGACGAGCCCGATGGAAGCGCTAAGTTCATTACCGCTTTCTTCCGCAACCCCGCGATTAAAGAACAGGTTGCAGAGCTTCTTGAAAAACGTGACGGCCTCATGCTTGGTATCTGCAACGGCTTCCAGGCCCTCATCAAGCTGGGTCTTGTTCCCTACGGCAAAATTATCGATACCGATGAAAACTGCCCCACTCTCAGCTACAACATTATCGGACGTCACCAGTCCAAGATAGTTCGCACCCGTGTTTGCTCCAATATGTCTCCCTGGCTTGCCGAGACCAAGCCCGGTGAGATATACACTGTTCCCATTTCCCACGGCGAAGGCCGCTTCCTTGCTTCCGAAGAACTGGTCAAAGAACTTGCCGCAAAGGGTCAGATAGCAACCCAGTATGTTGACCTTATTGGTGAACCCAGCTTCAACGGCGAGTTCAACCCCAACGGTTCTGTGTTTGCCATTGAGGGTATCACCTCCCCCGATGGACGTGTTCTCGGCAAGATGGGTCACAGCGAGCGCTATGTAAAAGGAATCTATAAAAATGTTCCCGGTGAATATGACATCGGTCTATTCCGCAGCGCAGTAAAATACTTCAACAAATAAGGAGGACAATAATTGAAAACCGATATTGAAATTGCCCAGTCCTGTGAAATGAAGCATATTTCCGAAATTGCCGCTATCGCAGGCGTTGATGAGAAGTATCTTGAGCTTTACGGCCGCTACAAGGCCAAGGTTGATTACGCACTTCTCAGCGAATCTGATCGCCCCTCCGGTAAACTTATTCTTGTTACTGCCATCAATCCTACGCCTGCCGGCGAAGGTAAAACCACTACCACTGTCGGCCTTGCCGATGCCATGAGAAAAATCGGCAAGAACACCCTTGTTGCGCTCCGCGAACCCTCTCTTGGACCCGTTTTCGGTGTAAAGGGCGGTGCCGCAGGCGGTGGTTGGGCACAGGTTGTACCTATGGAGGACATCAACCTGCATTTCACCGGTGACTTTCATGCTATCGGTGCTGCAAATAATCTTCTTGCAGCCATGCTCGATAACCACATTCAGCAGGGCAACAGCCTTGGCATTGATGTAAAGAAAATCACCTGGAAGCGCTGTGTTGACATGAACGACCGTCAGCTTCGCAATATTGTCAACGGTCTTGGCGGCCGCATGCAGGGTGTTCCCCGTGAAGACGGATTTGATATTACTGTTGCCTCCGAAATAATGGCTGTGCTTTGCCTCTCCGCAAACATTACCGACCTCAAGACTCGTCTTGGACGCATGGTTGTTGCTTACACCTTCGATGGCAGACCTGTAACCGCACACGACCTCAAGGCTGAAGGCGCAATGGCAGCTCTGCTGAAGGATGCTCTCAAGCCCAATCTTGTTCAAACCCTTGAGGGTACTCCCGCATTTATTCATGGCGGCCCCTTTGCAAACATTGCTCACGGCTGCAACTCCGTCATGGCTACTAAAATGGCCATGAAGCTTGCTGACTATACTGTAACAGAAGCCGGTTTCGGCGCAGACCTCGGCGCTGAAAAGTTCCTGGATATAAAGTGCCGCCTTGCCGGACTCAAGCCCTCCGCAGTTGTTATAGTGGCTACTGTTCGCGCTCTTAAAAACCATGGTGGTGTTCCCAAAGCAGAACTCAACGCAGAAAATCTTGAAGCTCTTGAAAAGGGTCTTCCCAACCTGCTCCAGCATGTCGATAATATCAAAAATGTCTTCGGTCTTCCCTGTGTTGTTGCCATCAATGCCTTCCCCACTGACACAGAAGCTGAACTCAGGCTTGTTGAAGAAAAGTGCCGCGAGCTTGGCGTCAATGTTGCTCTTTCCGAGGTTTGGGCCAAGGGCGGTGAAGGTGGCAAAGCTCTGGCGGAAGAGGTTGTGCGTCTTTGCGATGAGCCTAACGATTTCCGTTTCAGCTATGACACCGATGACAGCATTCAGAAAAAGCTTAATGACATTGCAACCAGAATCTACCACGCCAATGGCGTTGAACTCACCTCTGCCGCAGCAAAGCAAGCAAAAGAGCTTGAGGCCAACGGCTTTGGCAAGCTGCCCATTTGCATGGCAAAGACCCAGTATTCCTTCTCCGATGATGCTAAGAAGCTTGGTGCGCCCAAGGACTTCACCATTACAGTAAGAAATATAAAGGTCTCTGCCGGTGCAGGTTTCCTTGTCGCTCTCACCGGAGATATAATGACAATGCCCGGCCTACCCAAGGTTCCCGCTGCCGAAAACATTGATGTTGACGAAAACGGCAGAATAACCGGCCTGTTCTAAAATATAAAATAAAAACAGCTGTTCACTTTTTGTGAACAGCTGTTTTTATTTAATCCCATTGTTTGAATTTCTTGGACACTATTCCAAATTGCAGCAGTATTTTTCCAACAACATGGTCGATTTGTTCCTCAACAGTCTGCGCTCCGGAATAGAATGTAAGAACAGGCGGAACAATACTGCAGCCGAGCTGACCGGCTTCATACAGATTTCTGAGGTGAACCTTTCCCAATGGCGTCTCTCTCGGACAAAGAATAAGCTTTCTGCCCTCTTTAAGACATACATCAGCAGCACGCAGAAGAAGATTATCTGTATAGCCGCTGACAATTCCCGCAAGAGTTTTCATACTGCAGGGCAAAATTATCATACCCTCAGTTACAAAGCTTCCGCTGGATATGCTTGCTGCCATATCATAAGGATCATGATTCACATCAGCAAGTTCATATAAACAAGAAATATCTTCTCTGCATTCAAGATCCCAGGTATGTGCAGCGGAGTCACTTACAACAAGATGGACTTCAGCATCGGTCTCAGCTTTGATTGTCTCTATAAGCTTCTTGCTCATAACGACGCCGCTGGCGCCTGAAACACCAACTATTATTCTCATTTTCCCTCCGCAGCATTCAAATGCTTAATGATCTCGGCACAACACACAACTGCATTGCTCCACAGAAGCTTGATTTCCTTTTCTCCAGCATTGTCCACATGAAGTCCCGCAGAAACCGTGACTGTGCATTTCATTTCCCGGGAAACAGCCTTTGCGAAATAAGCCGCAACAGAATCATCCCTGTGGGAATGTACTGTAACAGTGCTTACTGTAGCAGAATCACGCATTGGTTCATAAACAGCAAGAGAAACTGCGCCTATGTGAGGGCTGGTACCCCCGAAAACGCATATAGAAATATCTTTGCCAATATAGGACGCGGAAGCTTCAACACGGAATGGCAGTTCCCCTGCCCAGGCAATAATCTTTTCAGAGAACATCGGCCCACTTATCCATATCAATGTCCATAAACTTACACCTCTTAAAGCGGTGCTTGAGATCAAAAGGCACTGTGCAGTCAAATATAGCCTTGCATGCGCATCCGTGGTGACGGCAGGAAGGATCATAATCCGGATCACTGGATGGCTCAAGAGGATGCAGACGAACACCGGGAATAGGAATCATGTCAACATCTGCCTGGAAGCGGGTGGTCATTGCCCAAATAACATCGTTTACATCGAAAAGATCGACATCCTCGTCTACAAGAAAAACATGCTTAAGTTCACGGAATGCAGCAAAGGCAATGAGACCGGCCTGACGCTGCTTGCCCTCATCTATAGGAGCCACCTTTTTCACCTGAATAACAGCGCCATATTTACCGCCGCCAAATGGTGCGCAGTAGACATTCTGAACAAAATCATTGAGAGCACGCTTTTCCATAAGGAGAATGCTGGCCTCAGTGGGAAGACCCGCCATGCTTACATGCTCCTCGGAGGGACCGATAACGGTCTGCATGATTGGATTATGGCGTGTTGTTACCGCCTTTACCTTCAAAACAGGAACCTTTGGCAGAGCAGCACCGATATATCCGGGGAATTCAGGCATAGCAAAGCCGGTATTAGTATTGATATCCTCGCGGATATATTCACCGGGCATAAGCTCGCACTCGAGAACATACTCGGAGTTTGCTATACAAAGTTCATCTATAGTCAGGCACTTAGTAAGCTCAACGCTCTCGCCGCGGAGACCGCCGGCGCAGTCAAGTTCATTATAGCCAAGAGGGGTCGTGGGAGACTCAAAGCAGGATGCAATGCATATGGCGGGGTCAACGCCGATGGAAATAGAGATAGGCATGGGTTTGCCCATCTTCTCATACTTCTCACGGAAAATATCCAGATGGCGTCCTCCCGGAACAAAATACATGGAAATAATATCTCTGCCCTGAAGGCAAAGACGGTGAATTGTAATATCCTTCTCCCCTGTTTCCGGATCGGTTGCATAGCAAAGACCCATAGTGATATAGGGGCCTGCATCCTCCTCTGTATTAGTGGGAGCCGGAACAAGTTTTCTTACATCAAAATCCGGATCAGAGGCAAGATAAACTTCCTGTTGGCATAAAGCCTTATCATTGGGAATTTCTACCGGAGGAATCGGATTTGAAACAGCCTCCATAAGCTTAAATCCAAGCCTTTCAGGCTTTTCATTGAGAATATATCCAACTCTTTTTCTGCTGGCAAGAATTCCGGTGCATACTCTTGCTCCCGGATGTCCCTTAACATTATTAAAGACCATAGCGGGTCCGTCCTGTTTGGTAGGACGCATAACTGTTCCACCGGCGCCAACATGACGGTAAACACCGGAAATTTCAGCATGGGGATCGGCCTCAATATCGGTTTCAATAAGCTGACCGGGAATCTTTTTCAGCATATCTATGCAGGAACGCAGATCAGTACATTTTTTCATATCCGGACCTCCTGTAATGTTATATCTTTATTTTACATTCTGAAGCAATAAAAATCAACATTTTTGAAACGCGTTCATATTTTAACAATATCAATAAGTGCTTTAACTATGTAGGGGTCAGTAACAGAATACTCATCCTCGGGCATACCGGGAAGAGGACCGAAATGAACCTCGGGATTTGAAGCACATGAAGTATCCTTGCGCTTTGTGCCGGCGGATGCGTGGGCCTGTGTGCATCCCGTTGTTTCAAGAAGCTCATGTATATTATGAGGCCTTATGCCTCCCCCCGGAAGAATCTCAATACGTCCGGCTGCATAATCTATCATTTCTCTTATGGTTTTTTTACCGATAATTGAATTTGGAGCCTGTCCGCTGGTAAGAATTCTGTCAAATCCCAATTCAACAAGCTCATCCATAGCTCTGCGCCAGTTAGGGGTAACATCAAAAGCTCTGTGAAATACTTTTTCGCAGTCCCCTGCCGTTTTGCATAATCGGCGGCAACGTTCTATATCTACATTTCCGTCCGGCAGCAATATGCCAAAAACAAGCCCCTGAACACCTTCTGCACATATAGCACGCGTATCCTCCAGCATAGCTTCAAACTCTCTGTCGGTATAGCAAAATCCACCGTCTCTCGGCCTGATCATGGCTATAATAGGAATGCCTGCTTTTTTTGCTTCTCTCACAAGACCAATACTGGGAGTCAGTCCACCGAGAAAAAGTGCCGAATTAAGCTCCACTCTGTCAGCACCCGCATCTGCAGCAGCAAAAACATCGTCAGCGCTTCCGCAGCATATTTCAAGCTTGAAATTCATTTACTGCCCTCACTCATAAATCTCAGTCTCCACAACACATTCATCCTTTATCCGTCCCACGATATGATTAAGTGCATCCACCACATGTGGCCTGATGTCTCCGCCGATAAGAATATACATAAGGTCCTCACCTGTCTTCAGACAACCGGAGTTTAACCACGCCCTAATATAATAAATTCCTTCGCGTTCATAGCCTTCGCGAATAATTTCCTGCAGTTTTTCTTCGTTATAGGAAAAGTTCATCGATTTAACTTCAAGCAATGTGTCTATTCCGTCCCTCGCCTTTGCTTTGGGAGTCGCACGAACAGTTCCGTTGTGAACAAGATACATACCGCATTTATCTGCATTTTTTTGATTCTTGGCTTCACGAAGCCAGCATTCCATTGACGGAGCAGACATTATTTCTTCTCCTCTCCGCAGTTCGCGCTGCCTGCACTGAGGAGCATTTCAATGCCGTGTTTTACACTGCCGATAACTGCCTCTATGTTCTCTACAGCTGCTTTTCTGCTGCCTGGGAGATTTATAAAAAGGGTTTGGCCTCTTATTCCGGCTTCGCTTCTGCTGAGACATCCGTGGGGAGTAATCTTCATGCTCTCTGCCCTCATAGCTTCCGGAATTCCCGGGGTGCGCCGTTCAATAACGGCCAGTGTAGCCTCGGGAGTGATATCTCTCGGTGAAAATCCCGTACCTCCTGTGCTAAGAACAAGATTTATGCGCATATCATCAGCGCATTCGATAAAGCAATCCTTTATCATATCAAAATCATCGGGGATAACTCGGGTATGTACAATATCCCACCCGTTATTCTTAAGAATTTCGCAAATCGCAGGTCCGCTGGTGTCAACTCGTTCACCGGCAGCACCCTTGTCGCTTATAGTAATTACAGCCGCAGTATATGCCATGGTCACATATCCTTTCTAACATAATCACCGTGTACGCCGCCGCTTTTTGAAAGCAGCCTAATATCGCTGATAACAATATCCTTCTGTACCGCCTTGCACATATCATAAACTGTAAGAGCCGCAGTGGATGCAGCCGTCAGAGCCTCCATTTCAACTCCTGTACGGCCGTCACAGCTGACAGCAGCCTCAATTTCAATGGCAACAAGTTCATCATTCATACTTAGCTTCATATCAATGCCATCAATAACAACGGGATGACACATGGGAATAAGATCAGGCGTTCTTTTCGCTCCCATAATCCCGGCTATCTGTGCAACAGTTAATACATCCCCTTTTTTCATACCGCCGCTTTTGATAAGAGCAAAGGTTTCCGGGCTTACAAAAACTCTTGCAGCTGCCACAGCAATGCGTCTGTTTTCTGGTTTGTGACCAACATCAACCATCTTTGCGCGTCCCTCTTCGTTGAAATGAGTAAAATCATTCATACTTTTCATAATAAAATCCTTCAATCCTCCTATATCGTCAAGCTGAAAACATGGAGCCGGATATGAATCCTCAATATCAGTCATAATCGCAATAAAACTATTAACGGGAGCAGTAAAACCCTTTCCTGTTGCTTTTCTGGCAATACCAATCCTTGGCAGCTTCTCATTTTTATAGCCCTCTATAAGAATAACATCTACATCATGAGTAATAGCTATAAGCTCCTCAACAGAATGTCCGCGGCTTTCAATCATTGCAGTTTTGGAGCTTGATGCGATTAGACTGATATCTGCCCCTGCTTGTGTGAAGCGCCAGGAGTCCTTTCCTTCCCTGTCCATTTCAAAATCATGTCCGTCGTGCTTGATCACCGCCACCCTGAGTCCTTCGGCTTTCAATGCTGAAACAAGCTTCTCAATAATTGTTGTTTTGCCAGTGCCTGAATAGGCTGCAAAAGCAAATACGGGAGTGACGTACATAATTTCAACCCCCAATCTGATTCATATTGCGTCCTGCACTGCTTGGCGTTTGAGATGAGAGCGGACCGTGACAAGACGGTTTGGATAGGATTGCTTTCTTCAGCACATCAAGCATTTCTTCTTTGGACATGCCTTTAATGGAATATTCATCCGCAGAATGAAGGCAGGGCTTAACCTTGCCATCCGCGGTAATGCGAATCCTGTCGCAGTTTCCGCAGAAATGATTGCTTATAGGGCTTATTATCCCAACATTTCCTTTTGCTCCGGGCAATTTGTAAAGCTTTGCTACACCGGGTTCCGCCCCGATCTCCTGCAGCATTGGCAGTACACTTAATACATACGCTCCGCTGATATAGGATGATTCTCCAAATTCTCCGTCATCATGCATTGGCATAAGCTCTATAAATCTTAAATCAACAGGATAAGTAAGTGTGAGGTAAGCAAGCTCTCTTATTTCGTCATCATTGAAGCCACCGATGAGTACGCTGTTTATTTTTATTTTTTCAAAGCCGGCATCAATAGCACTGTGGATTCCTTTCAGTGCCTCTTCAAGATTTCCGATACGGGTAATATATGAATATTTCTTTTGATCAAGAGTATCAAGACTGATATTAATGCGTTTAACTCCGGCTTCTCTCAATTCATGTACCATCATTGGCAGAAGCGTACCATTCGTTGTAAGGCAAACTTCATCTATCCCCTCAACATTAGCAGCTCTGCGGCAAATGGAAATAATGTTTCTTTTTACCAAAGGTTCCCCGCCTGTAATTCTAAGCTTGCTGATCCCCAGTTCAGCGGCTGCCTCTACGGCAGCAATCATTTCATCCTCTGTAAGCATGTCGAAATGACTCAGCTTGCAGATTCCCGCTTCCGGCATGCAGTAACGGCAGCGTAGATTACACAGTTCCGTTACCGACAAACGGAGATATTTTATATTTCTGCCATATCTATCAAGCATGTTTTCAACTCCGAAACAGTTTTATCATAATTGAGCATATCATTTTATGACCTAAACATCAATGCTATATTTATCTATTTTATTGACGGATATAAGTCTTTGGGATAAAATCAGAGTTACTGTTCATGAGCATAATGTATGTTATCATAGCCCGAAGAAAGCTGTTAGTTTTGATACATTTCTGAAAAATCCTTATATCATTCAGGCAGAAACGAAGGAGGTAATATGACAAGAAAAGCTGCAATTGTAGGAGCCGGTCTCGGCGGTCTTACCATGGGAGCACTTTTGGCTCGGGATGGCTGGGAAGTAACTGTCTATGATAAGAATGCAAAAGTTGGTGGAGTTTGCTCTCTTGCCGAAAAAAACGGCTATAAATGGGAACAGGGGCCTCTCATTTTGGGGGATATGCTTCCTGAAGAAAGTGTATATATGTTTCTGGCATCCCTTAACATTCACCTCCCAACCATCCGTGCTGACAGAGGAATTGAGATGCCCGATTATGCCCTTTGGCACCCCGACGAGTATGAGGGACCATATTGGCGCAGGGACTACCTTAAAAAGCTCTTTCCGGAGGATGCCGAGGGACTTGATGAATATTACCGTCTTTATGACAACATGATGGATATTCGCTATCTCTCCGATAAACTGGCGAAGAACGATAATTACATCCGCAAGCTTCGCATACTGGCCAAATTTGCAAAAGTCAATAAATATACCAAAATGACTGCTCAGCAGTTGGTGGAGCATCTGTTCAAGAACAAAAAGCTTCACGGTCTTTTCACGGGAATATTCTGCGATTTCTGTGCTTCACCCACCGAAGTGCAAGGCCTTGGTGTTGTTTTTGCAAATTACGAAACCGCCTTTGACAAACGCATTCCCATGGACAAAAATGGCAAGAAATATAATCCGGGCTTTGTAAACATAGTAGGAGGAGTTCAGAAGCTTCCGGAAGCTCTCGCAGAATATATTATTTCTCACGGTGGCGACATAAAGCTGAATACAATTGTTGACAAAGTGCTTATAGAAAACAATTCGGTTCGCGGAGTTAAGCTCATCGACGGCAGCGAGCAGTACGCAGATGTAGTTGTAGGTTCCGGCGGAGCCAGAGACTTTTTCTTCAATTGCGTCGGCCGTGAAAAGTTGAACGAGCCATACAACAACATACTTGACACTTACCGTCCTATGGAGGCAGTATTCATGGTGCATCTGGGCGTGGATTTTGATCCCATGCAATACATGAAGAGCGCACTGTGTTATTACTACAAATGCTATGATATCCCAGCAGCCGTTGAAAAAATGCGTCAAGGAATATATCATGAGGGCGAGGACGGTTTTCTAATATATGTTCCGACAGTACACGCTCCTAACTTTGCCCCCGAAGGAAAGCACTGCGTGACCATATACACCGTTGCTCCCGATACCCTTGCAGATGGCGACTGGGAGGCAAAGAAAGAGTATTACGCAGATCGTCTTATAGATCTTGCAGAAAAGCATCTCCCGGGGCTTAGAGAGCATATCTGCGAAAAACTTATTATGACTGCTGTTGACTACAGGGAAATGACTCATATGAGCAAATGCTCCTTTGGAGGCGTTGTTCCTATCTGGAATCAGCAGAACCCCGGCTATACCACTCCTGTAAACGGCCTATATTTTGTCGGACAGCAAAGCGAAAGCGCCGGTGGTGTTGGTAATGTTATAAATGGTGCAAGAAACGCATATTCCCGCATGAAGGAAACCTAAAAAAATGTCAGGCATAATTACCTGACATTTTTCTTTTATTTTCCGCTTATTGTTACTCCGTCAAATGCCATCCAAGGCAGACTTGTTCCTCCATCAGTTTCCTTTTCAATGGAAATCCCACGAATGCTGTTAAGTATTGCGGAAAGATTTCCGTTAATCATTACCTCGCTTACGGCATCTCCGATTTGACCATTTTCAATAATAAAACTGTTTTTGGCAACCATGGAAAAGTCACCGGAAGAACTTGGTTTGCCTCCGGAGATTCTACCTACAAGCAGACCTTTGTCAATGTCAGAAATAATGTCTGCAAGAGCCTTGTCCCCGGAAGGAACTATCATGTTACCAAGGGAATAGTTCTTTGATCGGGCAAATCCGGATTTATTGGAGAAATACTTATTCATAATGAAAGAGCAGAGCTTGCCTTCCTTAATAACATCAAAATCCTCACAAATATATCCATCAGATGTCCATCGTTCTCCGGCAACAACATATTCACTGCACGGAGCAAGAGAGACTGTAAATGCTTCATCTGCAACCTTTTCACCAAGCTTATCTTTCCAGATGCTTGTACCTGCGCTAACCGCGCTTCCTTCTGCAAAACCGGAAAGAGCGTAAAACAATATGTTGCCAAGGCATCCCGGAGGAACGAGTATAGTGCCCTCAAACTTTCCGTTTACAGGAACAGGGTAGATCTGCTTTTCCACATCCGCAAGATCACGACGGAGAGATGCCTGCTCGATAAATGGGTTGGAAAGATCGTCTGTCTGGAATCCGCATCCAAAGAATGAAGAACCCTTTCCATTTTCATGGGCAGAGAACATCATCATCATGCTGTAATAGCCGAACTTCCTGTCAAAGCAACTGCCGTTGGTATTTGTATATACCTTATTTATAGATTTATGCGCTACAATAAGCTGTTCAATAACAATTTTAGGATAATCAGATTTAATACAGTCAACAAATTCACTGCAGCGTGAGAAGAACAGCTCCATATCTGCCTCAACAGCGCCGTCTTCAAAGCTGCGTTCTCCGGCATTTGGACCAAACTCCCAGTTTCCATCTGGATCAGAGGCATCTGCTGCCGTAATGCAGCTGTCAGCAGCTGAAATGATGGAGTCATTATCAAAATGGTTAATGCCAAAGCTGCCCTTCTTACCGTCCTTAATGGCAGTAAGAGCCAATGAATTATCAAACATTGTGCGGAAAAGTGAAAACTCTCCCCCGTCTACATTAAATTCTCTTGTTTCTGCATAGCTTGCAGAGACCGATGCGTCATCTGCGCCCCGTTCCTTCAAAGCAGCCAAAGCTGAGAATGCTATATTCTTCAGTTCATTCATCTCAGCGTCCTCCTATCATTACTTTGCATCTGAGTGCCGGTCCACCCATTCCAACGGGCATAGGCTGCTTTTTGCCGCATGTTCCGCTGCTGGTCCACTGTACGCTGTCGGAGACCATATCTACAGTTTTAAGCATCTCAAACGCAAGACCCGTTATAGTGGTATCAAGAATAGGACGACCAAGCTTTCCGTTTTTGATCTCATAGCCGGAGCATACGCCAAACATAAATTCTCCCGTTGTATCAGCTTGGCCGTTATTATAGTCAAGCAGATAATAACCGTCATCAACAGAGGCAATTATATCTTCCAGTTTGTCCTTGCCCGGAAGAATAAGAGTATTCCTCATGCGAATGAGTGGTTCATCGGAAAACAGCCATGCACGTGCATTTCCGCAGGGCTTTACACCAAAGCGCTGTGCCGTCTCTCTGCTGTTCATATATCCAACAAGAATACCGTTCTTTATTATCTCAGCATCAACAGCGGGCGTTCCCTCATCGTCTACATAAATGGGCTGCGGAGTCTGCTCTCCAAGAGCTGTATTGGCAAAATCAGTAAGATTGACAAGCTCACTGGCAACCTGCTTTCCAAGCATTGGTCCTGCCACACTCCCGCCAACAACAAGGTCGGCCTCAACAGTATGACCAACCGCTTCATGGGCAAGAATACCTGCCATGGAAGATCCCATTACGACAGTCTTAACACCAGCCTCGGGATGAATACCACTGCGCTTATGCATAAGACGCTCGTATATTTCATCAACCTTTGCATAAAGCCCTTCCATATTATTGGCTATATCCAGCATTGAGCCATAGCCGCCATAAGAGCCATGGAGCTCCACAAGTGCTCCGCTGTCCCCCATTGCTGAAAGCTGGAATTTAATATGGCTTCTTGTAATATTCGTGTGTGAATCCCAACCGTCGGAACAAACAAGCAGCTTTTCAACGCCATTGCTGGTAGCCATAAGCATACGGCTTACAAGATCCGGGCAGTTCTTTTGAATGTGTTCATCCATCATGCGCAGTATCTCAACATAGGTTTTCTGCTCGGGGTCGGGCATTGACACATCCATATAACGTCTTTCATTAGCGATAGCAGGAAACATTTCGCGGTTCTTTCGTATATGTCTGTCGAAGAACTCAGTATTATCAGCAGATGCCTTAAGCACCTTTTTCACAGCCTCGTCGCTGAGCTCAGCCATTGAAGCAAAGCCATAAACTCCGTTTTTATAGCTTCGGGCAGAAACACCGGATATATCCTCCCGCTCATTCCTTACAATATTGCCGGACATGAGGACAAGCGCCCTGTTTCTGTTCATCTGAGCGCGAAGCTCTGTATGAACTCCATCCGGCATCAGCGACTTATATCCGGAAAGAATATCTTTTATCATCATTAACCTCCAAGAGTATTGTCTGTGCGACCCATATTACACCAATTTAATTATTTAAGCAAGTAAAGATGAACTTATTATTAACTTTATAAAAATATACAATTATGTTATAATATACAAAATAATAATCAGGGGGTAAGCTAATGGCTGCATTAAAGCTTTTTGGATATTATAGAGGAAAACCCGTATATATGATAAAACTAACAAACGGCTTGATTGAAGCAGAGCTGTTAAGCTTCGGCGCCACACTAAGGGCTCTGCGTGTTGCAGACAAGAACGGTAAAATGACCGATGTATGTCTTGGATACGATAGCGTAGATGAATATGCAGGAAATGACGGATATATCGGTGCCACCGTTGGAAGACATGCCAACCGCATTTCCGGAAGCTGTTTTACGCTGAACGGGAAAAAATATATGCTCACTGCAAACGAAGGTGAAAACCAGCTGCATGGCGGTATAGAAGGTTTCAGTCATAAATGCTGGGCTTTCAGCTGCACCGAAAATGCAGTCACCTTCTCTTTGGATTCCCCTGATGGTGATGAGGGATATCCCGGAAATCTTAAAGCAGCCGTCACCTTCTCTATCAGCGGATCAACTCTTCGCATTGATTATTCCGCTGTTACAGATGCTGATACTGTGGTAAACCTTACCAATCACGCCTATTTCAACCTTTCCGGACATAACAGCGGAAGTATTGTCTCCCATACTCTTTCCGTCGGCTCAAAAAGCTATACTCTCTGTGGTGAAGGCAATATTCCCACGGGCGATATAATTTCTACTGAAGGTACCGCGCTTGATTACAGCAGTGAAAGATTACTGGCAGACAGTATTAATGCTTTAAGCGCAGCTGCAACTGAAGGTCTTGACCACAACTTTGTTCTCTCCTCCTCCCCGGCTGCAATGCTTTATTCATGCGATAGCGGAATAGAAATGACATGCAAGACTTCCCTCGAAGGTGTGCAGATATACTCTGCCGGTTTCCTCACAGACAGAGCCGGTAAGGAAGGCGCCGTATATAAAAAACATCATGGAATATGCCTTGAAACCCAGCACTTCCCCGATGCTATCAACAAACCAGATTTTCCCTCTCCTGTACTTAAAGCAGGTGAAGAATACCGCGAATGGACAGAGTATTCTTTCAAAATACGATAAAAAATCCGCCGATTTATCGGCGGATTTTTTGTTATTATCAGGTCCAGTCTTCCTGTATCATCTCGGCAAAGTCATCACGCTTGACTGCGATAGCATAAAGAACTGTGTCATAAGCTATGGTCAAAGTAAATATAGCCATAGCAATAATCATGACCACATAGAAGGGCCAGAGAGGCATATAGATAACATCAGTAACATAGCCCTTTTTAATACAGTCAAGAGTCTGCATATAAGCAGCCCATGTGGTTGCACCGGACACAACAACAGAAAGAACACTCATCAGAGTAAAGATGATAAATCTGATAGCTCTGGGGAACTTGGCAATTATGAGAGTCATATTGATATGAGCCTTCTTACTCTGGGCATATGCAAAGGAGCAGAACACAGCACACATCAGAAGACGCTGGGTAATATCATAGGCACCAATAATATTTTTGTTGAAAAGCGTATGATAGAGAACATCTGCCACATTAAGCAGCATCATTGCTGCAACGCAGACAAAGCTTATATATCCAACTGCGGTAGTGAATTGTTCAACCTTAGCGCTGATCTTTTTTGCTTTTTCCATATCAGTCACCTCAGTTCAAGTTTGGAAGTACCATAACTATGTCAGGGAACACAGTTATGAGTGCAACACCGATAAATATTGTTATTACGAACGGCAGGGCGCCCTTATATATGGTACTCAAAGGTATATCCTTGGCTACACCGGATATAATGAAGCAGTTCAGACCAACAGGAGGCGCAATGGCACCAAGCTCCATAACGAGGATAATGTATATACCAAACCAGATAACGTCAAATCCAAGAGTCTGAGCAATGGGCCAGAAAATGGGAACAGTGAGCATTATCATAGGCAGCTCGTCCATTATCATACCAAGGAAGAGATATACAATGGTCATAAGCAGTATTATAATATACTTGGAAACATCAAGGCCGCCTATAAAGTCAGCAAGAACAGTGGGAATTGTGGAAATAGTCAGGAACTTGCAGAAAACGTCTGCACCAATAATGATAAGGAAAGTCATGGCAAAAGTCTGGATACTGGTCCACATAGCAGCCTTAAACTTATGCCAGAAATTCTTCCATGTAAACTCACCGCGAATGATCATCATAATGACCATGATGACAAGTGCAAGGAATGCTCCAACGGCGGACGCCTGGTTAACGGAAAACCATCCGGAGAACATACCGCCGAGAACAATGCCAAAAAGAATGACAACACCTACGAGACCCTTGAGAGAAACAAGACGTTCCTTCCAGCTGTATCTTGCACCTTTGGGAGCAAGATTCTTGTTGGCTGTAACCATGATTACGATGGTAGCAATACAGAGAACAGCCATCATGACACCGGGCAGAATGCCGGCAATGAACATATCACCAATGGAAGCCTCGGCAATGATAGAATAAATAATCATGGGAGTGCTGGGAGGAATAAGAATACCCAGTGTACCGCCCATGGCAACGGAGCCGGTAGCAAGACGGTCATTATAGCCGTACTTGCGCATCTCAGGAACGGCTATAGTACCCATAGTTGCGCAGGTGGCTGCATTGGAACCGCAAATTGCACCGAAACCGGCACAGGCTGCAATGGTAGCGCAGGCAAGAGAGCCGGGCAGTCTGTTGAGCCACTTATTGGCACAGTCATACAGGCCGCCTGACAATCCTGCGTGATAAGCAAAGTTGCCCATCAATATAAAAAGCGGAACAACCATGAAAGAATAGTTGCTGGCGTTGGTTGCAGGGTCAGTGCGCAGAATGGCGACAGCGGCCTTGGGGTTTATAATAACGGCATAACCCACAAAACCCACCATAAGCAGCGCAAGTCCGATATTCATACCAAGGAATATCAGAATAAGGAATACTATAATTCCCAAAATGCCTATAGTGATTACATCCATAGTATGTATATATCCTTTCGAGGTACGGGGAGGAAAATGATTATATCCCTGCCCTACTTAGATAATCCCACCACGCATGAAGCGTGGTGGGAAATAAATGCTTTGACTCAGATTGATAAGCTAAGCTTAGCCGGCGTAAGAACCAGCGAGCTCCTTAGCCTTTGCAAGGAATGCAGCGGCATCAAAGCCGTCAGCAGACTGCTGCTCAGACCAGGTTGCAGCATAAGCATCAGCGGCAACTGCAAACTCAGCCTTAGCCTCGTCAGAAACGGAGACAAACTCGCCGCCGGCAGCAACGATGTCCTCACGTGCTACGTTAACAGCATCGGCGAATGCCTGAGCTGCGCCGAGGG
>JAZNZM010000138.1:0-3201 GCA_045594965.1 Oscillospiraceae bacterium
CTCTTCCACACTCTTGTCCATGAAGCTGTCTCCATTGGCCTCGTAGAAGCCCTGAGCCAGAGCCTTTATGTCATCTCCGTGGTAGCCGTCCTCGGGGAACTCAACAGCGTCCTCACCCAGAATTATCTGGCGGTAACGGGCGTCAATGCTGGTAGCGAACTTTTCGATCTGGTTGCCGGCATCGTTCACATAGAACTCGCGGCTTACTTCGGCACCTGCGTAAGAGAGGACCTCGGCAAGAGCGTCACCCAGAACTCCGCCGCGGGCATTGCCCATGTGCATGGGACCGGTGGGGTTGGCAGAAACAAACTCAACCATTATCTTCTGACCGGCAAGGGCATCGGTACGACCGTAATCAGCACCCTCGGCAGCAATATTTGCAAGAACCTCTGCATACCACTTCTCACCAAGACGGAAGTTCATAAATCCGGGTCCTGCTATTTCAACGCTGCGGAAATAGCTGCCCTCAAGCTCCATGTTTGCAAGAAGGGTCTCGGCTATCTTTCGGGGAGCGCTTCTGAGAGCCTTGGCAGCGGCCATGGCATGGTTTGCGGCATAGTCGCCGTTATTGGTATCCTTGGGTATTTCAACAATACCCTTGAGCTCTGCGCCGGAGGGAAGTGCTCCGCTCTCGGCTGCCTTTTCATAGGCGGAGAGCACCAGAGTATTTATCTGTTCCTTTGCTTTTTCTATAAGATTCATTTATGCAAGCTCCTTTTCGGATTTTTCTTTTATATTTATGCTTATTCTGTTGCGGCTTAAAAGGGCGTTTTCAAAGTCCAGATCATAGGCCAGCTCCAGATCGCCGCCGGACTCTGTAAGGGAGGAGTCAATATAGCTGGTGCTGATCCCCATGGCAAGGGTTCCGTAGGGCGTGCCGTAGAGGAAGCGGTGCTTCTTGCCGCGGTTGAAAACCATGCGTGTGGTGACAGTGCCGGTGCGGTTCATTACCACCTCATTGGGGCGGATAAGAAACTCAGTCTTTGTCCCGTCAAGTCCTGTCAGGGGACTTTCCATATAGCTGAACTTCTTCAGCCCTCCCCTGCAGTAATATGCGCCACGGGTGATAAGCTCCGTGGGTTCCGCCTCCTCACCCAGCATGCACTGGGTGCTTTTTATGCTTATCAAAACTTCTTTTTCCATGCTATACCTCAGATAAGTTCTGCCTCTACCGGGTGTCCCAGTAATGCCGCAGCCTGTTGGGAAAAGCTCCCTACGTCGCCGCTTGTGAAATATCTCCGCAAGCCCATTTTTCCCGAGAGGTTCTGTTTATCCTCACGGCGAAGCCACTGCGCCAGAGAGAGGGCAGCCTCCCCGCCGCAGGAGATAAGGCGCACATCCCGACCCATATATTCCGCAATTGCTTCCTCCAGAAGGGGGAAGTGGGTGCAGCCCAGAATAAGTGTATCAGGCTCAAAGCGGCGAAGCTCCCGAAGCTCATTTTCAACGGCCGCCCGCACAAGACTGTCATCGGAAGATGTGTGACCGGACTCCACCAGCGGCACAAAGGAGGAACAGGCAGTATCAAAAACCTTTATGTTCCTGCCCATACTCTCCAAAGCGCGGCGGTATGCTCCGCTGCGAATGCTTGCCTCGGTGGCTATTACGCCCACGCGGCCTGTCTCCGTGGCCTCTGCAGCCGCAATTGCGGCAGCATCGATCACACCGAAAAAGGGCAGATCAAAGCGTTCACGCAGCACATCAAGAGCATTGCTGGACACAGTTCCGCAGGCCACCACGATGGCCTTCACATCCTTTTCAAGCAAAAACTCCGTGTTATGCAGAGCCAGTCGGATTATGTCCTCTCTGGTTCTGGGGCCGTAGGGCATATTGGCGGTGTCGCCGAAGTATATTAGGTTTTCACAGGGAAGAGTTTCTTCCAGCACACGGGCAGCTGTAAGCCCGCCCAGGCCGGAATCAAATACTCCTATAGCTCTGCGATCCATTGGCATACTACTCCATTTTAATCATATCAATATATTGTATTCCTTTTTGTCCCTAATTACAAGTACCTTTTGCCGCCCAGAGCAGGACAAAGGCAAATTTTTCTGTGGAATTCTCCTTTCGCCTCTGCTATAATATAATAGACCCATCGGAAGGAGGCAGCGAAAAATTGATGAATATTGAACTGAGCGACAAGGAGTTTCGCAGGCTTCTGGATCTTGTATACATCGGCAACTGGATACTGAATTCAACCCGTGGGGAGGACCGCTTCGAGGACTATGACCTACTGCAGGAGAAGCTTTTCGCCATGTGTTCCAAAAATGGGATGAAGCCCCTTGTGGAAGCCTATATGGGCCATTATTTCCCCTCCCGTGCCTACGAGGAGGGTGGAATACACGAGGCCATAGCCGACTATGAGGATGCCGTGTTCTTCGATATTCTGGCCGAGGAGCTGGCCAGACGGGATATGCTGGAGGAGAATCTCAATCAGGATGACCTGAATGAGCTCAGCTCCCGTATGAACGACTATATGGACGAATTTGAACGAAACGGCATAGACAATCTGAGAGCCGAAGAATAGAAGTATAAAATCAAAGCCCTTTCCCATACTAAGAGCATCAGGGAAAGGGGTTTTTTTATGAAAATGAGCAAACAGGAATATGAGCGCTTTGTGGCAGAGCGTATGCCTCCCTCCCCCATTGTGAGAGACTGCCTGCTGGCCTTTCTGTTCGGCGGCGCAATATGCTGCATAGGCCAGCTTATTACGGACGCGTGGCTCAGCTTCGGTCTCAGCAGGGAGGATGCCGCCACCGCCGCCACTATATGCATGGTGTTTCTGGGCGCATTGAGCACAGGCCTCGGCTTTTACGATGACCTTGCAAAGTATGGCGGTGCTGGAACTCTTGTGCCCATAACAGGCTTCAGCAATGCCGTGGCCTCCCCGGCCCTCGAATTCAAAACCGAGGGCTATATCACCGGCACCACAGTGAAGATATTCACCATTGCAGGGCCGGTAATCGTGTGCGGCATAAGCGCCAGCGTGGTGTATGGGCTTATTTATTGGATTTGGACAATGCTGTGAAAAAACGCCTGTTCCGTAAAACAGGCGTGTTTTTCAATTTTGTTATGATCATTCCGATATGCAGCGCGCCACATGCCCACCGCTGGCGGATGCATGGGACAGAGAATGGGTAATGCCGCTGCCGTCACCGATGATGTAAAGCCCGGGGTATCTGGACTCCAGCTTTTCGTTGACCT
>JAZNZM010000139.1:0-8749 GCA_045594965.1 Oscillospiraceae bacterium
CGGGGGTAAGGTCGATATTGTGGCCCATCCACTCGACCTCATAGGAGCCCAGAATTTCCTTGGCAGCGCCGGAAATAACGCCCTCGGCAATATCCATCATGTCATGGAAATCGGCATAGGACTCATAGAGCTCAACAGTGGTGAACTCAGGATTGTGCTTGGTATCCATGCCCTCGTTGCGGAAGATACGGCCCACCTCGTAAACGCGCTCGATGCCGCCAACGATGAGACGCTTAAGGGGAAGCTCGGTGGCTATGCGCATATACATATCGATATCAAGAGTGTTGTGGTGGGTGATAAAGGGGCGGGCAGCGGCACCGCCTGCTATAGTGCTGAGAACAGGGGTTTCAACCTCCATGTAGCCTCTGTTGTCCAGATAGCTGCGCAGATAGCGTATGAACTTGGAGCGGATGTCGAAGTTGCGGCGGCTGGCGTCGGACATGATGAGGTCCACATAGCGCTGGCGATACTTCAGCTCCACATTGGTCATGCCGTGGAACTTCTCAGGGAGAGGACGCAGGCTCTTGCTGAGCAGGGTGACCTTCTCGGCATGTACAGAGATTTCCTCGGTCTTGGTCTTGAACACATAGCCGGTTACACCAACGATATCGCCGATATCATACTTACGGAAATCGGCAAACTCAGTCTCGGAAACGGAGTCCTTCTTGATGTAAAGCTGGATCTGACCTCTGTCGTCCTTAATATGGCAGAAAATGGCCTTGCCCATGCCGCGCTTGGACATAATGCGTCCGCATACGGAAACAGTCTTGCCCTCAAAGGCTTCGTAATCGCCCTTGATTTCTGCAGAGAAAGCAGTACGGGCAAACTTGGTTATCCGGAAGGGGTCGCGGCCTTCATCCTGAAGACCCTTGAGCTTATCACGGCGAATCTGCAGAAGCTCGCTGAGATTTTCCTCCTGTGGGATGTTCTTTATCTCTTCGCTCATCAGTATTTCTCCAATCAGTTGTCAATTTCCAGTATCTCGAACTGGAGCTGGCCTGCAGGTGCATCGATAGTTACGATCTCGCCCTTGACATGACCCAGAAGACCGCGGCCAAAGGGGCTGTCGCTGGAAATCTTGCCTGCCATGGGGTTAGCTTCCTGAGAGCCTACGATCTGGTATTCCTCAATGAAGTCTTCCTCAAGGTCTCTTACCTTGACCTTGCTGCCGTGACCTACCTTGCCGGCCAGAGCGGTCATTTCAATGATTTCTGCGTTCTCAATGAGGTTCTTGATCTCTGCGATCTTGGAGTAAAGCTTGCCCTGCTCAGTCTTGGCCTCGTCATACTCGCTGTTCTCAGAAAGGTCGCCGAAGGAACGTGCTTCCTTGATCTGCTCAGCTACTTCCTTTTCCCTGACGGTCTGGAGGTACTCCAGCTCCTTCTTAAGCTCGTCAAGGCGCTCCTGGCTCATTTTGAATCTGTTTTCGTTACCCATTACTGTCTTCCTTCCAATGTATTGTGATAAAAATTATCTTATTAGTGCATTAAATACCAATCCTGTATTATAAATGCAAGCTGCCCTTCTGTCAAGAAAGATATTCCAAAGCCAACTCCAATGCAGCGTCTTTTCCGTTTTCCTGTGCAACTTCAATATCAGGAACAAGTCCTCCCTCCTCCGCCAGATTCACCCGCTCAGGTGTGAGATAATTTCTGGTGGAGATGTGGACAGCGCTGCCGTCGGAAAGGATAAATGTCTGTTGGCTTCTGGCTTTGCCGGTGCTGGGAGAGCCGATGAGGGTTGCCTTATCATATTCACCCATAGCCGCTGCAAAGAACTCGGCTGCAGAATAGCTGTTTTCGTCAAGCAGCACAACCATAGGCATATCAATCTCTCCGGCTTTGGAGGTATATATCTCCTCCTCGCCTTCGGCATCAACGGAAATAAAAATCTCGCCCTCGGGAAGGAGATAATCCAGAAGCTGCGTCAGCTCCGTAAGCTGTCCGCCGGGATTCGCCCGAACATCAAAGATAAGGGAAGATGCGCCCTGCTCGCTGAGTTTTTTGATTGCAACCATTGATTCCGCAGCAGCATTTCTTTCAAAATTGCTGATGCGTATATATCCCACATCTTCATTCATGAGTTCATAACTGACAGGACTCATGTAAATGACCTCGTTTTTCAGAGTGAAGCTCTGCTCCTGTCCGTCAGTATCAAGGCAGATAAGGCTATATTCTTCCTCGTGGCTGCGTATCAACTCCCCTGCGACACTTATATCCGCAGCTTCGAGAGATTCGCCCTCAACCTCAATTATTATATATCCCACTTGAATGCCTGCTCTGTCAGCAGGACCATCCGGCACGATGGACACAATCTCCACTCCTCTGCCCTCTGCATCGGGTGTTACTGTGACACCTATGCCTACCATGGAATTATTAAGTCTCCGGGAGTACTCGCTGTATTCCTCTGCCGTCATATAGTAGCTCCAGCGGTCCCCAGTGGCGCCTACAATGGCAGCTGATGCAAAATCAGCCGCCTCTGTCCACTGGGTGTCTCCCACATATTTTTCTTCAACGCAGTCCCTTACAGCATTGATTTTTGTTATAAATTCCATGCCCTCTTTACCGCCTACATAATTATAGATAAGGGCATAAACGAGTCCCATGCTGAGCACAGCTGTGCACAGGCACATCGCCAAAACCGCCATTGCGTCAAACTGTCTTTTCAAATTTTATCACCGACCTGTGAAAAATACTGTAAAAACCTCGCCTATATATTAGCCTGAGCAACATAATCCTAACCCGATTTACGGTGCTGTTTATTATGTTCAGGCTATGTCAGAAATAATATAAAGTAACTGCCTGACCATATTCCGGTCAAGCAGTTACTTTATTGTCTTTCAATCCTCGCCATCAGGCAGAGGGAGAATAGCTGAATCCAAGATTATAGTAGCTTAGAGGATCAACGCAGGTGCCGCCTACACGCACTTCAAAATGGAGATGGGGACCTGTGGACCAACCGGTGGAACCAACATAACCCAGGGTCTGGCCTCTGGACACAGACTGGCCGACACTGACTGCCATTGAGCTCATATGTGCATAGAGGGTGGAGTTGCCATCCGCATGATAGACGACAACATAGTAACCGTAAGAAGAGCTGTATTCGGCAATGCCTACGGTACCGGACTGGGCAGCACCGATGGTGGCACCGGAATTGGCTGCAATGTCAACACCGGCATGGTACTTGGTAGTGCCGAAAATTGGGTGGACGCGGTAGCCAAAGCAGCTGGTAATATAGGTGCTGGACTGGGTGGGCCAGTAGTAACCTCCGCCTGTGTTGGTGCCAACAGAGGGCTGGGTGCTCTGGTTGGGATTGGGCTTCTGCTGCTGTGCAGCCTGCTGATTCTGCTGCTGCTGAGCCTGCTGCTGCTGGATAATAGCCTGCTGGCGCTGCCACTCGGCAAGCTCCTCACGCTTCTGCTCAATTTTGGCGTTTACTTCAACCTCGAGAACCTGATTTGCATAGTAGGCATCGGTGTAAGCCTCAAGGTCTTCCTCAAGCTCCTGAATCATTATGTAGGCGCTCTCGATTTCCTTTTCAAGCTTATCCTTTTCCTCAAGAAGCTCGGTCTTCTTCTCCTGCTGCTGAGCCTGAATGCCCTCATACTCTGCCTTTACTTCTTCAACGAACTCTCTGGCTGCAATATACTCTGCCTCCAGATTCTGGTCATGCTGCATAATATCCAGAATATCGTCGAGTCGTCCAAGCATTTCGGAAATGCTTCCTGCTTTGAATATGTAGGAAAGATAGGACCAGTTGCTGTTTTCCTCCATTGCTCTCACGCGGCCGCAGTAGATATCGAACTGCTCTTCCTCGGCAGCAATGGCTTCCTCCAGTTCAAGCTCCTTATCGGCAATCATCTGATCATAGAGGCTGATTTGCTCATTGATGACCTCTATAGCCTGACGGTTAAGCTCGTTCTGCATATCAAGGGCTTCTTTTTTCTCGATAACGGATGCCTTTTCTTCTTTCAGGGCATCCATCTGCTCGATAACAAGCTGCTGCTGGTCACGGATGGCCTGGCGCTCGTCTTCAAGAGCATCGATGTCCGCCTGACTTATGGCCATAGCAGACATACTGCCCACACCCATAGCAAGCAGGCCGAAGATCAGCACAACAGCCAGTATAATACAGACTACACGAACGAATTTTTTGTTAGACATATAGTTCTCCTTTGGGAACGCTTATTATATCTTCAGGTAGTTTCTGATGGCAACGCTGCTTCCGAAAACACCGACCAGAAGACCAATGCCGAGGAAGATACCCAGCATGGGCCAGAGAAGGATTTCAAAAGCAACCACATTCACAAGACCGCCCACAAGACTTGTCATGATCTTATCGGTAAGGAGACTGTAAAGACCCCACTCGATAAAGAATGCGATGCCGCCGCCCAAAAGACCCAGAATCATGCCTTCAACCACAAAGGGGAAGCGGATGAAGGAGTTGCTGGCGCCAACCATCTTCATAATGGCGATCTCTTCCTTGCGGCTGTAGGTGGCAAGCTTTATGGTGTTGTTCATAATAAACACACTTACTACGAACAAAATGGCGATTATTACAAAGGAAACTACGCTGATGACATTGCGGATAGTAATGATGGCGCGGCTTATCTCCAGCTCGGCGCCCACATCGGCAATTCCGTTCACAGCCTTGATATCACCTGCAGTGGTCTCCATAAGGGCAAGATCCTCAAGATGGATAACATATCTGTGACGCAGGGTGGTATCCGGCAGATCGTCAAAACGGGAAGCATCGTCATACTCTGCTTTGAAGCTCTCAAAAGCCTCCTGACGGGAAACAAAGGTGACTGAGCTTACATTGCTTATCGCCTCCAGACGGGTCTGGATGGCCATGGCCTCTTCATCGCTGAGCTCATCCTCAACGAAGGCCAGAATTTCGTTGTCCCGCTCCATATCGCTTATCATTGCGTCAATATTGAAGCTGAGGAGAGAGAAGCTGCCCATGATAATAAGGCAGGCCACTATTATGGTCACGGACGCAAAGGACATGAATCCGTGAGTGAAAATGCTTTTTATGCCCTCTTTGATGAGGTAAAAGAATCTGTTAAGCTTCATATGCGTAGTACCCATCCATTCCGTCACTGACTATGCTTCCGTTCTCAAGGGAGATAACTCTCTTGGAGAAAGCATTGACCAGTTCCTTTTCGTGGGTAACAACCAGAACGGTGGTACCCAGTTCGTTGATCTTCTGGAGCAAAAGCATGAGCTCAAGTCTCTTTGCAGGGTCAAGGTTGCCGGTGGGCTCGTCCGCAATTATAAGGCGGGGACGGTTCACAAGAGCTCTGGCCACTGCAACGCGCTGCTGCTCGCCTCCGGAAAGCTCCTGAGGCAGACGCTTTTCACGGCCTTCAAGTCCCACAAGCTTCAGCACATAGGGAACTCTGTCCCGAATCTCCTTCTTGGAGGCGCCAACAACATGCATGGCAAAGGCCACATTCTCATATACGGTCTTATCCTCGATGAGACGGAAATCCTGGAAAATAACGCCCAAAGTGCGGCGGAACTTGGGAAGACGGCGGCGGCGGATACGGCTAAGGTCAAAGCCGGTTACCCTTATTTCGCCTTCGTTTGCTCTTATTTCACCGGTAAGAAGCTTGATAATAGTGGTTTTTCCGGAGCCGCAAGGGCCGACAAGAAACACAAACTCGCCCTCATCAATGTTGAGGGTAAGATGATCTGTGGCGACTGTTCCGCTGGCCTTGTAAACCATAGAAACATCGTTCATTGAAACCATAAAACACATTCCTCCATTATACTGAATGGCATTATACAGGCAGAAAGCATCAAAGTTGCCTCTGTTGCCTGCCGAAATTACATATTGATACTGTTTAATACTGCTTATTCTGGGAATTGAGATACTTTTTGACCATGAGGGCAACCTTGAAAATAATAGCATGGTCAAACTCACGGAGATCCAGACCGGTGAGCTTCTTGATCTTTTCAAGACGGTAAACCAGAGTGTTTCTGTGGACAAAGAGCTTACGGCTGGTCTCAGAAACGTTCAGATTGTTCTCAAAGAACTTGTTGATAGTATAAAGAGTCTCCTGATCAAGACTTTCAATGGGGTTCTTTTTGAACACCTCAGAGAGGAACATCTCGCACAGAGTAGTAGGCAGCTGATAAATAATGCGGCCAAGACCAAGGTTTTCATAGTGGATGATGCTGTTGTCATCATCAAAGACCTTGCCCACTTCAATGGCGACCTGTGCCTCTTTGTAGCGGTCAGCCAGTTCACGGAGATGGCGTGCAGTGGTACCGATACCGATGACGGTCTTTATGCCAAGATCCTTGCTCATGGCAGACTCTATGCTCTCAGCAATAGCAAAGAGCTCAGAGTTGTCGTATGTAGGAGACATTTCCTTAATAAGCACAAGGTCGCTCTCGGAAATAGAGAGCACAAAGTCTCTCTGTCTGTCGGGGAAAAGATTCTGCAGCAGTTCTATAGCGGTAACATCGCTCTTTCCGACCTGGCGAATAAGGAAAACAACACGGTAAATATCAGCCGCAAAATGAAGCTCCTTGGCACGGACATAAACATCGCCGGGGAGAATATTATCGGAAATAATGTTCTTAATGAAGGTGGCCTTATCATGCTTTTCCTCATAATTGGTCTTGGCCTCGCCCATGGCAACGGCAGCAAGGATGCAGACGCACCTGGCAATGGCATCATGGCCGTTTACAAAAACAGCATAGTCAAACTGGGAGTCAACACCGCCGAAAAGCTTATAGGTGCAGTTTCCGGTGGTATATATCTGGTCGGGTGCTTCGCCGGATATACTCTGAACATCATCCAGATAGGAGCCTATCATACTCAGCTCATTGCAGGCAACAACAAAGCCCTGATTATTGACAACACCGAAGGTGCGGTCAGTGGCATCCTTCATCTGAATAATAACACTCTGAAAAATCCTGTTGGACATAATAAATATCCTCCCTGAATATCTTTTTTATCTCATGCCGAATATTTGCCGTTAATAGTTTTTTATATACAATTTACACTAAATCACATAATACAATAAACATAGAAATATTGCAATATAATTTGTGTATTTTTTCGTCAAAATAATAAGATTATTGTTAATTCGTTGAAATACTATGTATCAAATTTGTATCATTCACCGGTGATAACAAAAATTATTTCTTTTTTTGACCATAATTACCATATTTGGCAAATTGATAATTCCGTCATTTTTCATAGTTGACATAATTTTCTTGGTCAAAAGGAAAAGCCCACACCTGAAGCCGGTGTGGGCAATCCCATTCAGTTATTCAAATATGATTTTTTTCTCTTCTTCGCTCAGTTCTCTGAACTCTCCTGCCTTAAGAGTCGGGTCAAGCCTGAGCCCGCCAATGCTGAGCCTGTGGAGCGCGGTAACATGTTTGCCCCGTGAGGCAAACATGCGCTTAACCTGATGATACTTTCCCTCATAAACCGTAGCAAGCCCCACGCTGGGCCTTTCAATTTCAAGCCCGGCACTCATGCATTTTGTGCCGTCGGAGAGAGTGATACCCTCCCTGAAGGCTTCAATATCGCTTTCATCCAGCACACCGCTGACGGCTGCCCTATATACCTTGGCAATATGACGCCTGGGAGAAGTTATGCTATGAGAAAAGCTTCCGTCGTTGGTGAGAAGGAGAAGACCGGTGGTATCCTTGTCCAGTCTTCCAACAGGGAAAAGTTCCTGCTTTTTCAGGGAATCCGGAAGCAGATCAACAACCGTTTTCTGCCCGGCATCCTCGGTAGCTGACAAAACACCGTTTGGCTTGTTCATCATGATATAGCGATTCTTCTTATAATCAATAAGCAGTCCGTCAATATAAATATCGGAATGCTCGGGGTCAACCTTCATTTCCGCAGATGCAGCAATGGAGTTATCCACTCTGACCTTTCCTTTTTTAACAAGTTCTTTTGCTTCCCTTCTGGAAGCAATTCCGCTATCGGCTATCAGCTTATCAAGTCTTACCAAAGCCATAGAGAACACCTCATCAATATCAAATAAATTTATACTGTAACTATATATTAGCATTTTTAACACGGTTTTTGAATAGTTTATTTAGCAAGGAGGGGAAATAATGTTTGTATGCACAGTAAAATTTGACAAAAAGAAAATTCTTTTCATAATCATAATGGCGGCTCTTGTTATCTTTGGAATTATAATGCTGCTTGGAATTGGCGGCGGAAGCAGAAAAACGATTCAGACTGCAGACAACAAGGCAGGGACTGAGTCAAAGCGGCTGGAATATCTGGATTCATGCGGCTGGCAGGTAGAAACACCTGCATTAAGTGTTGAAAATGTTCTGATTCCAAAAAGCTTTTCCGATGTGTTTCTGAAGTATAACGAGCTCCAGAAAAGTCAGGGCTTCGATCTCAGCAAGTATGCAGGAAAAGAAGTTGAATTATATACATATAGAGTAACAAATCACGAAAGCAACGAGACCGTACTGGCAGAGCTGTATGTATATAAAGACAAGGTTATCGGCGGTGACATACACTCCTCCGCTCTGGATGGCTTCATGCACGGCCTGAAAAAATAAAGATATAAAAAAGAGAGAAGCAAAAGCTTCTCTCTTTTTTTGCTCAGTGAGCTATCTTATCGTCAAATAAGAATTATTCCTCGACCTCGATGACGACGCCGGAACCAACGGTACGGCCGCCTTCACGGATAGCGAAGCGGAGACCCTTCTCGATAGCGATGGGGGTGATCAGCTCGACCTTCATGTCGACGTTG
>JAZNZM010000140.1:0-2820 GCA_045594965.1 Oscillospiraceae bacterium
CTTGCCCTCAATGTCGAGCCAAACGTCGTTCACGCCGGCAGCTTGAATGGCGTCGGACTTCTCACGGGTGAGAAGCTCGCCTGCATCGGCAATAATCTCGCCGGTCTCGGGGTCGGCAACAGGCATAGCCAGAACGTGACCGCTGATGCGTGGAGCGATGGCCAGCTTCTTGTTGAACTTATAGCGTCCAACATTGGAAATGTCATAACGGCGGTGGTCATAGAAAAGACCGTTGAGCAGGGTCTCAGCGGAGTCCACAGTGGGGGGATCGCCGGGACGGAGCTTCTTGTAGATCTCAATAAGGCACTCTTCGCGGGTCTGGCAGGTGTCCTTGTCAAAGGTGGCGGCCAGACGGATGTCGTCGCCGAAGATTTCCTTGATCATCTCATTGGTGACGCAGCCGGCGGTGGTATCGCCGCAGCTGAGCCAGGTGCTGGGCTCTTCGGGATCATAGCGTCCCATAGCCTTCAGCAGCCAGGTCACGGGAATCTTGCGGTTCTTGTCGATACGGACATAGAACACGTCATTGGCATCGGTCTCGAACTCCAGCCATGCGCCGTGATAGGGAATGATGGTGGTGGCATAAACGGAGATCATAGCCTTGTCGGTGGTCTTGTCGAAGTAGATACCGGGAGAGCGGACGATCTGGGAGACGATAACACGCTCAGCACCGTTGATGATGAAGGTGCCGCCTGCGGTCATGATGGGGAAATCACCCATGAAGATCTCCTGCTCCTTGATCTCCTCGGTGGTCTTGTTGCGAAGTCTTACACCAACCTTCAGGGGAGCTGCATAGGTGGCATCGCGTGCCTTGCATTCCTGCTCGGAATACTTGGGCTTTTCGTTCATGGAATAGCTGACAAAGCTCAGCTCGAGGTTGCCGGAATAGTCGCTGACGGAGTCCACATCGTCAAAGACTTCCTTCAGTCCCTGCTCAAGGAACCACTTGTAAGAGTTCTTCTGGACTTCCAGCAGATGCGGCATGTCCTGGATCTCCTGAGTGCGAGCAAAGCTCTTTCTCAGGGTCTTGCCATAGTAAACATCCTTTGGCATTATGGCCTTCACTCCTTAGAATAGTATTTTGGAACGCCCGGGTGGGTTGTTGATTATTTGGTAGGTGCTATTGCATTCTGCGTCATTTGTGGTACAATACACATGCGGTGAAATTGGGGCAATATGCGCTCCAGTTTACATACATAGCACGTTATTTTATCATGCGGTTCTTGCGTTGTCAAGGACCATTTTTGTTTTTATAGGCTTATATACATGAAAACTTTGCCGGATCATTTGTTTTCCTGTATGTGGCCTTTTTTCTTTTTTATCCAATGCACTCTGTACTTTTTCCGGATTTGGATTTATAATCTTTGTATAGCCTTAAGTATTTTTGTTACGGAGAATTTTCATATATGACTGCTGCAATATTCGGACTGCTGATAATCGCCGCACTGGCCCTTGTTATCCTTCATCTTGAGGGTATTGCCAACACACCCAAGAGGCTTCTTGTATGCGCTTCCCTTCTGCTGCTGGCCATCGCGCTCAGGGCAATGAACTTTGACTACCGCACCGGCGATTACAACACATTCCTTGCCCATTGGGTGAATTTCTTCCGGGAAAACGGCGGCTTTGCCGCATTAAGCGAGAGCGTGGGAAACTATAACCTCCCCTATTTATATTTTCTGGCCGCCTTTTCCTATATGGACATGCCTGACCTCTACCTTATCAAGCTTCTCAGTGTTTTCTTTGATCTTATTCTGGCATGGGGCGTGGCGAGGCTGGTATACACCTTTACAAGTCACCGACTTGCTGTTATGGCTGCATTTCTGGCCACCTTCTACCTGCCCACCGTTTATCTCAACGGCGCCTTATGGGGACAATGCGACAGTATATATGCCGCTTTTGCCATATGGAGCATTGTATTTGCCCTCAACGACAGGCCGCTTCTCTCAGTTATCAGCATAGCTCTTTCCTTCGCCTTCAAGCTGCAGGCCGTTTTCCTCATGCCAGTGTTCCTTATTTTTCTCTTCGCCCGGAAAATGCGCTGGTATCATCTTGCCGCCTTTCCTGTCACCTACGCTGTCACTGCTCTTCCTGCCGTTATTGCAGGACGTCCCTTTATGGACGCCATACTTTTATATTTCAACCAAGCTGAGACCGTTGGCAGTTCTCTCAACTACAACTCTCCCTCCGTCTTTGCCTTTGTGCCATGGAACGCCGAGGTAAACACCGCCCTGCTTACTGAGCTTGGCATAGTCGCTGCTTTTCTTTTCCTTTTCCTGCTCTTCCTCCATTGCTGGCTCCGGAGGGACACTCTTGATAATCGCGCCCTGCTTATCTGCTGCCTGCTGACCGTAATCGCAGTTCCCTATCTTCTGCCCCATATGCATGACCGCTATTTCTTCATTGCCGACGTACTGAGTCTTGCACTTGCATTTGTTATCCCTGCTCTCGGTTACTGCCCCATTCTTGTGAGCTTCGCATCTCTGCTTGGCTATCACGCCTATCTGAAAATGCAGTTCCTGCTGCCCATGAGCTGGGGCGCAGCGGCTCTGCTGTTGGTGATAGTTTCTCTGCTGATTTCACTGATGTTAAAATTTCCGAAAAAAAGTTGAAAAAAGGTGTTGACAAATCACGGATTCCTGCTATAATAGCTCTTGCACTGCGAAATGCGAGAGTGCTGGAACAGGTAGACAGGCACGTTTGAGGGGCGTGTGTCACATGGCGTGTGAGTTCAAGTCTCATCTCTCGCACCAAAGACCTGAAAACTTCGGTTTTCAGGTCTTTTTGTTTTTATCATTATACTGTTTTTGGTTTAGGGCCGTA
>JAZNZM010000141.1:0-12447 GCA_045594965.1 Oscillospiraceae bacterium
CATGAAGCGGGGATAGAACATATCGAAGGGAGGCATGGAAATCTGCATGAAGCGGCCGTCGGAGCAGCGATATGCGCAGTTGAAGGGGTTGTCGGCGGTGCGGCGGGAGATGGGGTACTTCTGGCCGTACTCGGTGTACTGGGCGGCCTGGAGCATGATGGCCTGATCCCAGATGGAGGTGTGGAGCAGGTTGATGCATACGCGCTCGCCTACGCCGGTGCGCTGTGCGTTGAAGAGAGCAGCCATGACGCCTGCGGAGAGGAGCAGACCGGAGATGTGGTCGCCCATGCCGGGGATCAGGTTGCCGGGCCATTCGTCCTTCTGACGGAGGGAGTCCATGATACCGCCGCGGGCCCAGAATGCGGTGAAGTCATAGCCGGGAAGATCCTTGTCGGGACCCTTGTCGCCGTAGCCGGTGAGGGTGCCGTAAACCATCTTGGGGAACTTCTCGTGGAGCTCTTCATAGGTGAGGCCGGCCTTTGCCAGAGCCTGGGGACGCCAGTTGGTGAGGAAGATGTCGGCATCCTCAAGGAGCTTGAAGAGAATCTCCTTACCGGTCTCGGTCTTCAGATTCAGAACGATGCCGCGCTTGTTGGCATTTTCCAGATCGAAGGTGGTGTTCTCATAGGGGCTGCCGCTGCGGCCCTCGCTGACGCCGTTCCAACGGACTGCGTCGCCGCCCTTGGCCTCGACCTTGATAACGTCGGCACCGTGGTCAGCAAAGAATCTTGCGCAGGCAGGAACTGCGATGAAGGTACTGAGCTCAATAACTTTGAGTCCGGCAAGTGTGTTGTTCATATTTTCTCCTCCATAAAAGTATTATTTGTCTCATGTGAAAACGCGAAAAATCTGAACGTATTCCAATTATAATTATAAAGATTTATTTTGCTTTGTCAACGCAGTTGTATGGATTTTGTGGGCAATTTATGATATGATTTCTTTATCATGGTAAATTAAAAGATTATCAAAAAAGGAGTGTTTCCAAGTGACCATCTCCGAAAAAAGTCTTGCGATGCATTATGAAAAAAGAGGCAAGATAGAGGTCTGCCCAACCGTCAGTGTGGCCAATGGAGAGGATCTCTCTCTGGCCTATACCCCCGGCGTGGCGGCAGCCTGTCTGGAAATTCAGAAGGATGTGAACAAGTCCTATGAGCTCACCCGCCGCTGGAACAGCTGCCTTGTCCTCACCGACGGCAGCGCGGTGCTGGGTCTGGGTGACATAGGCCCCGAGGCCGGCATGCCCGTCATGGAGGGCAAATGCGTGCTTTTCAAGGCCTTTGGCGGGGTGGATGCCTTTCCTCTCTGCGTGAAAACTCAGGATGTGGATGAAATAGTCCGCACTGTGCAGCTTATCTCAGGCTCCTTCGGAGGCGTGAATCTGGAGGATATATCCGCCCCGCGCTGCTTTGAGATAGAGCGAAAGCTCAAGGAGTGCTGCGAAATACCCATTTTCCATGATGACCAGCACGGCACCGCCATTATTACGCTGGCCGGACTCACCAACGCCCTGAAGGTGGTGGGCAAGAGTAAAGAAGCTGTCCGCGTTGTCATAAACGGCGCGGGAGCGGCTGCCATCAGTATTTGCCGTCTGCTTCTCAGCGACGGCTTTTGCGATGTGAGCCTCTGCGACCGCAGCGGAGCCATCTATGCAGGACGTGAAAAGGGCATGAATGCCGCCAAGGAGGAAATGGCTCTGCTGACCAATCCACGCCGTGTCACCGGCGGTCTTAAGGAGCTTGTGAAGGGCGCGGATGTGTTTATCGGTGTCTCTGCCCCCGGTGCGCTCACAGGAGAAATGGTGAAAACCATGGCCGGAGATGCCATTATTTTCGCCTGCGCCAACCCCACCCCGGAGATTTTCCCCGAGGAGGCTCTTGGTGCCGGGGCTGCCGTTGTTGCCACAGGCCGCAGCGACTATCCCAACCAGATAAACAATGTTCTGGCCTTCCCCGGAGTTTTTCGCGGTGCCTTTGATGTGCGCGCCGCCGACATAAACGAGGAGATGAAAATCGCCGCTGCAAGGGCTATCAGCGCTCTTATCGGTGACGGTGAGCTGCGCGCGGACTACATTATCCCCAAGGCCTTTGACCCCCGTGTGGCCCCTGCTGTGGCCGAAGCGGTGGCAAAAGCCGCAAGAGAGAGCGGGGTGGCGCGGATATGAGAGAGCTTTCTGCTGCGATTATCCGGGATGCGGTTGCGGAGCTTTGCATAAAGGCCAATTCCGCTTTGCCCGCGGATGTGGAGAGGGCCTTGAATGCCGCCGCAGAAACTGAGCCGTGGCCTCTTGCCAAAAGCGGTCTTGAGCTTTTGAAGGAAAACCTGCGCTGCGCTGCCGGGAGGAATCTCCCCATCTGTCAGGATACGGGCCTTGCCTGCGTTTTTATAGAGCTTGGTCAGGATGTGCATATAGAAGGCTCTCTCGCAGAGGCTGTGAACGAGGGAGTGCGCCTTGGCTATGGGGAGGGATTCCTCCGAAAAAGCGCTGTTGACCCCCTTCGCCGGGTGAATACCGGCGATAACAGCCCTGCCATTCTGAGCGTGGAGCTGTGCGAGGGCGAGCGCTGCCGTGTAACGGTTCTGCCAAAGGGCTTTGGCAGCGAGAACATGAGCCGCATAAAGATGCTCAAGCCCGCCGAGGGCGTTGAGGGTGTGAAGAGCTTTGTCCTTGAAACTGTGGAGATGGCAGGCAGCAATCCCTGTCCCCCCATTGTGCTGGGGATAGGCATAGGCGGCAGCTTCGACAAGGCCGCCGCTCTGGCAAAAAAAGCACTGCTGCGCCCTCTGGATCTGCCAAACCCTGACCCACTCTATGCGGAGCTTGAAAAGGAGCTTCTGGAAAAGGTGAACGCTCTGGGCATTGGCCCTCAGGGCTTCGGCGGCAGGACCACCGCTCTGGGTCTCGCCATTGAGCAGTATCCCACCCATGTGGCAGGTCTGCCCGTGGCTGTGAATATAAGCTGTCATACCACACGCAGGGCCTCAAAGGAGGTTTGAGCATGGAACTTAAGATAAATACTCCCGTGACGGCGGCTTCTCTTGCCTCCCTTCGGGCAGGTGACCGTGTTATGCTCAGCGGAAAGATATACACTTCCCGTGATGCAGGCCATAAACGGCTTTTCGAGATGCTGGATAAGGGGCTTGAGCCACCCTATCCTCTTGAGGGCAGCGCGGTATACTATGTAGGCCCCACTCCCGAGCGCCCCGGTGAGATCATAGGCTCCGCAGGGCCAACCACTGCAGGGCGCATGGATAGCTTTTCCCCAAGACTTCTGGACCTGGGACAAAAAATTATGATAGGCAAGGGCTCCCGAAGCGAGGCTGTGAAGGAGGCCATAGTCCGAAACGGCGCTGTGTACCTTGCTGCCCCCGGTGGGGCAGGGGCGCTGATGGCGGAATGCGTCCGTGCTTCCCGTCTTATATGCTGGGAGGATCTTGGCTGCGAGGCCTTAAGAGAGCTTAGGGTGGAGGATATGCCCCTCACGGTGGTAATAGACAGCCTCGGAAACGACCTCTATGAGCTTGGCCCAAAGGCATATCTGGAGAGTTTGGAGTAAACGCACAGTAGGGGCGGACCGCCGTGTCCGCCCCTTACGGAACGGTCAAAACCGTTCCCTACAGGGGAAAGTGTAAAAAACGCTTATCGTAGGGCGCGTCGCCCCCGGCGCGCCGTTTTTCGGACGAACGCAGTTCGTCTCTACGGTGCATACGCAATCAGGGAGCCGACTGTTTGTCGGCTCCCTGATTTTCGCTTATTCATAAAACTTCAGAAATTCTCTTGTTTCGGGCATTCGGGGATCATCAAGTACGGACTTTGCGCTTCCCCACTCCACAAGGCGGCCCCTGTGGAGGAACATCACCTTGTCTGCTACGCGCCTTGCCTGAGCCAGAGAGTGGGTCACCCACAGCACAGCGGCTCCCTTTTCACGGCAGTATTCCATGATAAGCCTCTCGCTGAGGGCGGTGGACTCCATATCCATGGATGCGGTGGGCTCATCCAGAATGATAAGCTCATGGGTATTCATAAGCAGGCGGCCGAGAGCCATTCTGGCGGTCTCACCCCCGGAGAGTTTTTTGCCGGGGCTTTTGGCAAGATGCTCAATGCCCAGCTTCCGCAGCATTTCCACGGCCTTTGCCTCGCTGCCTCCTCCCAGACGGAGGTTGCGGAGGGCGTTCATGCGAAAGGCGTAGCTTTTCTGGGGCATATAAGCAATGTCCGGTTTGGAGGCAAAGGCTTTTGCGCCTCCGTCTGCCTCCAGCACTCCTGCTGCGATTTTTGCAAGAGAGCTTTTGCCGCTGCCGTTGGCGCCGATTATGGCGCAGATTTCACCGCCATTAAGCTCAAAGCCGGGAAAGTCCAGCACCCTGCGCCCCTCATAGGTTTTGGAGAGAGCTTCAATCTTCATCGGCTCAGCCTCCTTTGCACAAGGGAGATGACGACATTCACCAGAAGTGAAATAGTCATGAGAATGATGCCCAGAGCAATGCCAAGAGAGAAATTGCCCCTGTTTGTATACTGCATTATGGCTGTGGTCATAACATTGGTTTTCCATGCAATGGCGCCGCCCACCATGCTCACGGCACCCACCTCCGCAATGGCACGGGCGAAGGCCAGGAGGTAGGTGGAGAAAATATGGTAAAGGCTCTCGTTCATCAGAAGGAGATAGCGTCTGCCTCTGCCCAGACCCAGACCCACAGCGGTTTCCCGCAGGTCGGAGGATATTTCGGACACAAAGCTCTCCATATTACCTATGACTATGGGGGTGATGAGCACCACCTGAGCGATTATCATCAGAGTAACGGTGAAAAGCAATTTCCACTTGCCGAAGGGTCCCACGCCGGAAAAGAGCATATAGAAAATCAGGCCGCAGACCACGGGGGGCATGCCCATAAGGGTGCGGTTAATAACCACCAGCGCTCCTCTCCCGGGAAAGCGGGCAGAGCCCAGCCAGACTCCAAGAGGCACACCTATGATGAGAGCCAGAAGGGAGCTTGTGAGGCAGAGCCGCCCGGTGGTGCCCAGTATATTCAGAAGCTCCGGGTCAAGCTTCACTATAAGGCTGATGGCCTTTTCAATGGCTGAGGACACTTTTTCTCCCTCCTTTTCCGGTGTTTTCATCATTATACAACATCCCGGCTCCCGGGGCAACAGAAAAGCCCGCAAAGGGCGCGCCGGGATTCGGCCACGGGCTGCCCTGCATCCGTTATCGAAAAATGTACCGTTTATTCGTAGGGGCGATTCACGAATCGCCCGCTTTTCGATGGGACATGGGGATGAAAAAGACGGCGGAGGGTTCCGCCGTCTTTAGATTTGAAAGAGCTTATTCCATGATACCGCCGTTTGCGCGGAAGGTGAGATAGGTGGCCTTGTCGGAGAGGATGTAGCCGCCCAGCTCCTCAGCCATGGTCAGGCATACGCCCATGCCGGCGTTGGAGTAGTTATACCATGCGGTGTAAGCTGCCACGGAGTCGCTCTCGGTGGTGATGCCCAGATCCTCGGGCCAGAGGGAGATCTCCTTGGTGTGGGTGCCGGAGGCATCGCCGCGGGAGACGAAGGGGTGCTCGCCTGCTGCGATGGCAGCAAAAGCATCCTTAACGCTGGCGCAGTCCTTGACACCTGCGGGGTCAGCGGAGGGGCCGCAGAGGACGAAGAAGTTGTAGATGAAGCTGAGACGCTCGCTCTCCTGACCTTCGATAACATAGGAGAAGCCCTCGTCAACGAAAGCAACTTCCTGCTTCTTGGAGTGGACGAAGATAAGGTCGGCATTGCCCATCTTGGCGTTAGCAATGCTCTTGCCGGTACCGGCGGAATAGATCTCAACCTCGTAGCCGGACTCTTCCTCAAAGATGGGGAGGAGATAGCCCAGCAGACCGGAGTCGTTGACGGAGGTGGTGGTGGAGAGACGGATAAGCTTGGTTTCCTCGGTGGCAGCGGGGATCTCGGCAGTGGAGAGAGCGCCGTCCTCAAGGACGTAGAAGAGATACTCGCCATACTCGGCATAGCCGAACTCACCGGCAAGGGTCTTGGCCTCTTCGGAGATGAACCAGTTGATGAGGGCCTCGGCGCCCACAGAGTTGATGGCCACACCCTCTACGGCATTGCCGTCAGCGTCCGCAAAGGGAGCTTCGGGGTTAACAGCCAGCAGGGAGTAGGTGTTGATCATGCTGTCGTCCTGCTCATAGAGGATGCTCAGATCAACGGCGGGAGCTTCGGGCTCCTGGGGCTCGGGCTCGGCGGGAGTCTCGGGCTCGGCAGGGGTTTCGGGCTCCACGGGAGCGGCGGGGTCAACAGTGGGTGCGGGAGCAGCGGGAGCCTCGGGGGCAGCCTGAGTGCCGCAGCCGACCATGAGACTCAGCAGCATCAAAGCTGCAAGAACGATGGACAGAGATTTCTTCATTTTTGTTCCTCCTAAAAATTCAAAACGATTCGAGCCCCTTTCCGCTGTCCGGCAAATGGGCGCAATAATCCCATAGCCGCAGAGGGAAAGAGGCTCGTCAACCTTCTTCACCTGAGGGTGAAAAATAATATCGTTACCGTTGCATTATACACCAATGTGCATATAAGGGCAAGAAAAATTGCCTATATATAACAAAGTCTCATTAAGCATATGCCAAATATGCATATAGAGGGGAATGCCCGACCTTGCTTTTCGGAGCGGATAACCATATAATAAATACGTCAGAATCTGACTTTGGTGAACTCCATGTTCAGGGCATCCCCTATAAGCAGGCAGCCATCCATGTCCGAGGCCTTGCCGCAGAGCTTTTTTACAGCCTCGGCACACTGAGCCGCGGCGCAGAGAGCAGGCAGGGGAGAGACAACGCTTTTGCCGCCTCCGACTCCTGCCTCCCCATAGAGGCTGCGGAGCATTCCGCTGCCGGGAGCCACTGCGCACAGCTGCATATTCCAGCCCTCCACAGCTCCGTGTATGAGCCAGAGACCCCCTTTGGCACACTCCTCCTCAAGGAGCAGCCTTGCGGAGACGCTGTCCAGAGCGTCCATAACTATGTCTGCTCCCTCAAGAATGGCGCCGGCATTCTCTGCATCGAAAAACTCTCCGAAAACCCGAAGCTCAATGGAGGGGTCTATGCTCCTAAGCCGCTGCGCGGCGCAGTGAGCCTTGTTTTTGCCCAGATTTTCCGGAAGGGCGTAAAGCTGGCGGTTCAGATTCGTCTCCTCAAAGCTGTCTCCGTCAACCAGCGTGAGAGTTCCTACCCCTGCACGGGCGAGAAGCTCGGCAATATAGCCTCCCAAGCCGCCGCAGCCTATGATGGCGGCGTGCTTTGTGCGAAGAGTATTCTGTTCCCTTTCGCTGAGAGAGGGAATATTGCGGATGAATCTCTGCTCCATAAATAAGTCAACACCTTTGGGCTATTTTAAAATCAGTATAGCCCCTCATAAACAAAAAAGCAAGAAAGAGGAAGACCATGCTTACAGTTCTCACTCCCGATGAGGCTCTTGACCTCATAAAGAAAAGCTTCTCTCCCCTTGAAAAAACAGAAGAAGTGTCCTTGAGCGCCGCCCTTGGCAGAGTGCTTGCCGCGGATATTGCCGCGGAGGAATATGTTCCCGGCTTTGACCGCTCCACTGTGGACGGCTATGCTCTCCGCGCTGCAGACTGCTTCGGCTGCTCAGAGGCCATTCCCGCCCTTCTGGAGCTGAGCCGCAGCATAGCCATGGGACAGGGCTCCGGCGGAGAGCTGGCTCCCGGCTGCTGTGCCTATGTGCCCACGGGAGCCGCCCTGCCTCCCGGATCGGATGCAGTGGCCATGATAGAATACTGCGAGGATTTCGGAGACGGCACCATTGCTCTCGGCAAGGCTGTTGCCCCCGGAGAAAACATCATCCTCAAAGGCGACGATGTCTATCCCGGAAAGGTGATACTGAAGGCCGGGCGGCGCATCACAAGCCGCGATATAGGCTCTCTTGCCGCCATGGGTCTTGTGAAGCTGAAGGTTCTGGCCCGTCCTCTTATAGGCATAATCTCAACAGGCGATGAGCTGGTGGAACCCACCGAGGTACCCGGAGAGGGACAGGTGAGGGACATAAACTCACCCATGCTGGCTGCCATTATGGAGGAATACGGCGCGGCTGCGAGGGTATACGGCATAGTACGCGACGAGGAAGCGCTGCTCTCCGATGCCTTGGACAAGGCTTTGGAAGAGTGCGATGCCGTGCTCATATCCGGGGGAAGCTCTGTGGGTATGAAGGACGCCACGGGGCGGATTATTGAAAGCCGGGGTGAGATGCTCTTCCATGGTATTGCTATGAAGCCGGGTAAGCCCACCATACTGGGCCTTGCAGGGGGTAAGCCCGTTTTCGGTCTCCCGGGTCATCCGGGAGCTGCCTGGTTCGTCACCCGCATCTTTGTCCGCGCTGCCCTTGAAAGGCTTATGGGTCGGCTCAGCCGCCCGATATGCCTCAGCGCCCGACTCACAGAGTCTGTCAGCGCCAACCACGGCAGAGCGCAGTACGGAGGCGTCAGCCTCTTTGAAGAGGACGGGGTCTGGTACGCTCAGCCCATACGCAGCAAGTCCGGACTAATAAGCTCCCTTTGTTCAGCGGACGGCTTTTTCTGCATTCCCCGTGACCGGGAGGGCTGCGCAGCGGGAGAGAGGGTGGATGTGACCCTTTACACCACTTATCAGGAGGTTTAAGAATGGCTTTTCATTATCTCACCAATGTCCCTCTGGACAAGGCCAGAGAGGAATATATATCCCTTTTGAAGGAGCAGGGCTTTGCCTGTAAAACTGAAGTGATTCCTGTCGCCGAGGCCTGCGGACGCATAAGCGCAAAAGCGGTATATGCCCATATATGCGCTCCCCATTATCCGGCCAGCGCCATGGACGGCATAGCCCTCTCCGCTGCGGACACCTTCGGGGCAGGGGAGACCGGCCCCGTGACTCTTGAGGAGGGCCGTTTTACCGTGGTGGACACGGGAGACCCCATTCCCTATGGCTGCGATGCGGTTGTGATGATAGAGGATGTGGTCCGCGAGTCCAGCGGCAGGGTGAAGCTTTTTGCACCTGCCGCCCCCTGGCAGCATATCCGTCAGATAGGCGAGGATATATGCGCAGGGGAGATGATCCTGCCCTCCCATTGCCGCATCAGCCCTGCCGCTATCGGCTCCATGCTGGCAGGAGGCGTGCTGGAGGTGGAGGTCATCCGTCCCATGGTGGTGGGTCTCATACCCACAGGAGACGAGATAGTTCCTCCCACCGCAGACCCCAAGACCGGGGACATTATTGAATTCAACTCATCTATTTTTTCCGCTATGCTCCGTGAGTGGGGGGCAGAGAGCATATGCTTCCCCATTGTACCCGATAAAAAGGAGCTGCTTGCCGCTGCCGTGGCAGAGGCTGTGGAAAAATGCGACGCCGTTGTGCTGAACGCAGGCTCCTCCGCAGGCAGGGAGGACTTTTCCGCCTCCGTAATTGCCGAGCAGGGGGGAGTGCTGTACCACGGCATTGCAATCCGTCCCGGCAAGCCTGCAATTCTGGGCTACTGCGGCGCCAAGCCCGTGCTGGGAGTGCCCGGTTACCCCGTTTCCGGCATCATTGTTATGGAAGAGCTGATGAAGCCCTTTGTGGATGAGTGGCTCTGCCGCAGCTCTGCCCAATCCGAGTACGCGGAAGCCACCCTCTCCCGCGCGGTGGTATCCGGTCTGAAGTACAGGGAGTTTGTCCGTGTGCGCATGGGCAAGGTGGGGGATAAGCTTATGGCAACTCCTCTCAACCGCGGCAGCGGTGTTGTCAGCTCCTTCATGAAGGCTGACGGCATACTGGAGATTCCTCAGGGACTGGAGGGTCATGAGGCGGGCAGCAGAGTGCAGGTGAAGCTTCTGCGCCCCAAAGCCGAGCTTGAAAACACCCTTGTGGCTATTGGCAGCCACGACCCCCTGCTGGATGAGCTGGGAGATATGCTCCATCTGGCGGATAATTCCGCTTACATGAGTTCCAGCCATGTGGGCAGCATGGGCGGCATCATGGCCGTCCGCAGAGGCGAGACCCATATCGCGGGGGTGCATCTGCTGGATGAGACTGACGGCAGCTACAATACAGCCTTCATAAAGCGTTATTTCCCCAAGGGCGGTGTGAGACTTGTGGAGTGCGTTGGCCGCAGTCAGGGTCTTATGCTGCAAAAGGGCAATCCCCTTGGCATAAGCTCCATAGCAGACCTCAGCAAGGAGGGTCTGCGCTATGTGAACCGCCAGAAGGGCTCCGGTACCCGTATACTCATAGACTATCTTCTGAAGCAGGAGGGCATAGATCCCGGCTCCATCTACGGCTATGAACGGGAGGAATTCACCCATACCTCGGTGGCGGCACAGATAGTTTCCGGCACTGCCGATGCGGGCATGGGCATATATTCTGCCGCAAAGCTCTATGATCTGGACTTTTTGCCCATCTGCATGGAGCAGTACGACCTGCTCATTCCCGATTACGCATGGGATACTCCCATGGTGCGCAGACTTCTGGAGGTGCTGCAGAGCGAGGCCTTCCGTGAGCGCATAACCGCTCTTGGCGGTTATGAGCTGGATAAGCCCGGCCGTGTGAGAGCGCATTTCTGAGGAAAAAATTAGAAACATAAGCACAAAAAGACGGTGGAGTCGCAAGGCTCCACCGTCTTTTACAGGAAAATGAACCATATCAGCTTGCTTATGATATGAAACAGTGCGTGTCCCATCATGGCGTAAGCAATGCCATGCTTCCGGTACAGCCAGCCGAACAGAAGTCCGAATCCGCCGTTGAGCAAAAAACAGCGCAGCAGAAGCAGCGGTGTAAGCTCTCCGAAAATCACGAGTGTTGCGGGCAGGTGTCCTGCGGCAAAGGCAAGGGCGGCTATGATATTCGCGCTGACAAACACAGCAGTGGGAATACTTTCGCGGCTATGCTTTCTGCAAAACAGCTTCCGGATAATGAAGGCTATCAGCGACATGAAAAACAGGCGGAGCATAACTTCCTCGATTATGCCGCCGTAGAGAACGGATGCAATGAGGCCGCTTAAAGTCAAAGAGGCGATGTTGCCGCTTTGAACGCCCTCTATCATGCTGCCGAACACCCAATGGTCAAGACTGAACACAATGCCCCCCGCCGCGGAAAGGGCAAGGGTAATAAGGAAGCTTTTTCTCTCGAATCTGAGGGGCTTCCAAAGACCCAGTTTATCCGCAAGAATATATCCGAATAGGCCGCAGACAAATGCGTAGGCCACTGTCTGCACAGCGCCCACAATAATCAGAAGATCTGCGCTTCCAAGCTGGGCCACTGCTTCGGCGATTATTTCCTCGGAATATATGTCCATCTGATAAATGCCCACAAAAATGCCGGCAATAGCTGCAACAGGCAGGAGAGACAGGGCGAACAGCAGGGCTTTTTTGAAATTAGCCATCCTTTTTTTCCTCTTTGTCGTATACCTCAAGGCACAAGGACCTGTGACCGCAGCTTGGGCAGCTCAGGCGGCGCATTTTTGGGGTGTGATATGCCCGGAATGTTTCCATGAAGGGGGCTTTGAACACCTCGTGGCATTCGGGACAGATATAGGCGGTACGCTTATAATAGAGGATTGACGCAGCGCTTCCCCAGCATATGGCAACGCAGACCCACAGGACAAACAGCCACCAAAGCCCCTTCGTGATCCATAAAATAATGGAAACCCATTGCAGCGCGGTGACGGGAAGACCGGTCAGCAGCATGAGCCGGCGCATTCTACGCAGCTTATTTTTGCATTTCATCAGATACGCTATATCGCCGATAGTTTCAACGGAGAAATTTTCCGTGTCCTTCAGTGTGCGCTTGATCATATCTATGATGCCGAGCTTTTTCTGCCTGTCGGCCAGCTCTTCCCGAAGTGTCTGCTCCTGCTGCTCCAGAAGGATAGAGATGATTTTCTCCGGATGCTCCTCGGCAAACAGAACGCTGATGCTTTGAATGGGCAGACCTGCTTCACGCAGGAAGCAGATGATCCTCATGCGCTTCAGGTCATCCTCGGAATAAAGACGGCGGCCTCCTTCGGATAACTCGCTGGGGATCAGGATATTTCTCGAATCATAATACTGCACAGTTCTGACGGATACGCCGCAGAGCCCGGCAATTTCTCCCGTTGTGTATTTGGACATAGCTTTCCACCTCCTTGTGCCGCTTATTTTACATTATAACGCAGCGTAACAAGCAATAGCCTACGCAGCGGTATTTTTGAAATTGAAGCTCATAAATTATGCTGCAAAGCCCTTTTCGGGCAAGATCGGGATAATCTGACACAATTCGGCTCAAATTTTATCCAGTCAAAGAACAACGCGTCAGACTAATAAAACTGAGGAGCGGGGGAGTGTCGGGGCGTTAAGAAAATGTGCCGGTGGCACATTTTTAGCCACCGACCGCAGCGGCTATGCCGCGAGGAGGGAACTGTAGGGGGCAAAGAGCCCCCTACACGTTAAAATCAATGCTTTTTTG